>NZ_JBHYZV010000010.1:0-129543 GCF_042753905.1 Streptomyces sp. NPDC059248
CCCCTGCCACCGGGCACCGAGTCACCGACGGCGATCGGGCCTACCAGCTGTGGGCCACGTCCACGATCACCTGGTTGTTGGTCTGGGTGACCCGGAACGGCAGCTTGGCCCGGACGCCGACACCCACCTGGGTCTGGCCCTCCCAGCTCACGCCGTACTTGTGGTCACGGAAGGTCTGGTACCCGGTGACGTTGACGCCGGGCAGCCGCTCCTTGGGCGTGGCGTGGTACGTCGGGTTCATGTTCACGTCGTAGCTGGGCGCGTTGACGTGGATCGAGAGGATGGCGCCGCCCGATACGGGGATCGGGTCGCCGGTGAAGTCCTGCCGGAACTCGTCGACGTACTGCACGTAATAGCCGGTCTTGCCGGTACCGCCGGTGATGTCGAACACCATCCGGTCGAAACAGGCGTGCTGACCCGTCCTGATGTTCCGCAGCGGTGTCCCCGAGTACTCGGTCGCCTGTTTGACGCCGCTGCCCCACGGCGTGGCACACGCCGCCGCCTTGCCGGTCTTCTCGGCTGCCTGGGCCGCGGTCGCGGCGCCCGCCGAGCCCATGAGCCCGGCGCCCGCGACCACGAGCGCCGCGGCTATCGCCGTTAACCGTCGCATGAATACCTCCGGAACTAGTCCCCGCACGGTGCACGGCGGGGCCGGTGCCCCGCCGCAGACCCCTACCCTTCCGCGCCGGGACCGCCCCGGCATCCGCGCCCGTACTCAGCTGCCGTGTATGTAGCAGCTACTTCCGGCCCCGGACCACCACGACGACCGGCCTCCCCTCCAAGGTGCCCCGCCGCGCGAAGTCCCGCCAGCGCGCGGGCGTTCCGTGCGCGCGGGGACACGCAGGGTGCGCGTACGGACGAAAACGGCTGCGCACCTCGACAAGGGGCCTGCGCGCATGGACAACGACGGCACAGCCGCCGGACAGGACGCTGAAGGTGTACGGAAGTAAGGCCGTCGCCCGCGCCGCTCCTGGCGCGGGCGAAGGCCCCAAGACAGGAGGTGAAGAACATGACCGCACGTTACGAGAGCCCCGTGCTCGTCGACCTCGGCGCATTCAGCGACAGGACCCGCCTCGTCAGGCATGGTTACTGGTCCGACTTCCTCCAGTGGTGGCTCTAACCACCACCGAGCGGTCCGGCCGCCCACACATCCCGGCGGCCGGACCGTCCCGCCCCCACTCCCCACGAAAACCCGTGGCCCTGGACTCCCTCCCACGTCCACCCTGGTCACGTGAGTGAGAACCAGCCCCAACGCGCCGTCCGCGCCCGCCACACCGCCACGACCGTCACCGTCTACCAGGCGTACCCTCCCGCGATCGGCGAACCCGCCGCCCGGGACGGGCGGTTCCCCACCGTGTGGAAGCGGGACCGGATGACGTGGATCAAGCCGTCGTTCCTGTGGATGATGTACCGCTGCGGCTGGGGCACCAAGGAAGGTCAGGAGACCGTTCTCGCGGTCGAGATCTCCCGCGAGGGCTTCGAATGGGCCCTCCGGCACGCGTGTCTCTCGCACTACGTCCCGGCCGTCCACACCGACCACGACACCTGGAAACGGCAGTTGAGGACGGCGTCCACACGGGTGCAGTGGGACCCCGAGCGGGGCATGCGCCTCCAGCCGCTGCCGTACCGGTCGCTCCAACTCGGCCTGTCCGGCGAGGCCGTGCGGCGGTACGCGGACGAGTGGATCACCGGCATCGAGGACGTGACCGGCCTCGCCCGCGATGTCCACGCCCTGGTACGCGCCGGTGATGTGGACGCGGCCCGTGCGCTGCTCCCCCGCGAGGAGCCGTATCCCGAGCCCGCCGGGCTGCTCGACCATCTGCGCTGAGTCCGCGCGTCACTCGTCACTCGTCACTCGTCACTCGTGCGGGCGAAATCGATCCGGTGTCCTTCGAGGTCAATGCCGTGCGGGGGGCGACCGTGCGTCGGACCGGGGCCGGTTGCTCCCCACGATGGTCCCCGTTGCGTCATTTCCATCCATGAGCTGTCGGATCGACGTAGGGCGGGACAATGCCGATGACAGAACTGGTGGTCGGGGCCCTGGCCGCAGGGCTGGCGGGCGGGTTGACGGAGACGGGCCGACAGGCCGCGCGGGGCGCTTGGGACCGGCTCACGTCCCTGATGTCCCGGAGGCGCGACGACGTCCCGCCCGGTACGGACGAGGACGGCGGCCCGGCCGACGCACCCGAGCGCGGCGCGGGGCCGGGGACGTACCACGTCGTCGTGAACGGCGGCAGCGGTGTCGCGTGCGGCGACAACGTCACCCAGAACAACCACTTCCACTGACGGTGGCCGCGAAGGGCTGCTCGGGCGAGGGCGATCACCACCACTGCGCGGTCAAGGGGAACGGCGTCCTCGCCGGACCGCACGGCACCCAGAACAACTACTTCGCGCCCAGGCCACGACGTGCGACGGTCGTCGTCCTGCTGGCCCTGGCCGTCGTCCTGCTCGGCGGCCGGGGCAACCCGGATCACCCCCGGTCCGCCCCGGAGCCCGGCCCCACCGCGAGTCCGGCACCGACCCCGACGCCGAGCCCGGCACCCGGTCCGACGCCGGAACCGCCACGGAGCCAGGTACCGGCCCCGGCCCCGCAGCCACCACCACCACCACCGGGGCCCGCGCCGACGACGCGCGCCCCGCGCCCGCCCGCCGCCGCGCCCGACCCCGCGCCGACACGCCACAGGCCTTCCGAGCCGTCGCCGGACCGGACCTGTTCACCGAGAAAGCAGTACCGCGTGACCAAGAGCGCGCAGATCTGGGACGTCCGGGGGAACAGAATCGGCGATGTGGCCTCGGGAACCCTGTTCTTCCGGCAGGAGGCCGCGAGCTATCCCCGGCCCGTCCACGACCGCCACTACGGCACCGTCGACCAGGTCGTCTCCGGCACCCCGACCGGCTATGTCCTGCGCAAGAAGCTCGACTACGTCGGCGTGGTCGAGATCTGCGACTAGGACCTCAGGCAGGCGTACGGCGGGCGTCGAGGCGGCGCCGTCCGGCCGCGCCCGCGGCGCGCCAGTCGGCCCAGCGGCCCCCCGATACGGCGGCGAGCAGATCGAAGGCCTCGCCGACCCGGTCGACCGCGACGGCCAGGGCGCACAACCGGTCGACCAGCGCCGGGTCCGGGTCGTCGGCGGCGGCCGTCGTGTGGAGGGCCCGTACGAGGGCGACGGTGGCCGCGACGCGTTCCGGGGCGGACAGGTCGCGGGCGAGCAGCGCGTCGAGCGCCTCCGTGCCGGTGGCGGGAAGTACGGCGATGTCCAGCAGCGGGCCCAGTTCGGCGGCGTCCGGAGCGGGCAGCCGGTCCAGGAACCGCTGCCGCCGTCCGGCGTCGAGGCGGGCGAGGGCGCTCAGTACGGCCCACCGCTCGTTCTCCGGGCGCTGGATGCCCGGCGCGGTGGCGACGGGCAGGGGTCCGGGTTCGGCGCCGAGCAGCTCGGCGGCGAGCGCCAGATTGACGGCGCTGCGCTCGCCGTCCGGGAAGGCGTCGGCTTCGAGGGCGGCCAGCTCCGCCCAGCGGCCCGCCAGGATCAGCGCCGCGGGCCGGGCGGCCGAGCCCGGCAGTGCCACAGTGAGTTCGAGGATCCACCCGGCGGCCTCCGGGTCGGGGGCGGCCCGCAGCAGCTGGTCCCGTACCCGCCCGGAGAAGTAGGGCGCGAGGTTTCCGTAGGTGTGCCCGGCGGGGAATCCGTACGCGCGGGGGCCGCGCAGCCGCGAGTCGGCGTCGAGGAAGCCCGCGAGGTCGAGCCGGTCGCAGGCCCGTTCGGCGGCGGCCCGCCGGACGCGACGGCCCAGGACGGCGATCGTCAGATCGAGGAAGTCCCCCGGGGCCGGGTCCGCGGGGCCTTCCTCCGGGGCGGGGAACCACGGCAGTCCGGCGAGCGGCAGCCATTCCTGGGCGTCGCAGAACGATCCGAGGGTGTAGTCGTCGTAGAACTCGTCGGTTTCGTCGGCGAGGTGGATCAGCTCGCCGTCGTTGCCGAAGCTGTCGAACCACACGGTGCCCGCCCAGGGCCCGTCGAGGACCAGCCAGGCCAGGAAGTGGCTGCGGGTCGCGCCCAGGAGCAGGGCTCCGTCCGTGTACGCGGCCCCTTCCGGGAGGTCGTAGAAGGCGTCCTCCGGATCGTCGAACTGTGCGTAGAACTCGCCGGGTCCCTCCTCGAAGAAGTCGGTCCCCTCCGTCTCCTCCCATTCGGTGATGTGCCACGGCGGGCCGGCCCAGGGCCGGTCGAGGGGGAACGGCTCGGCGGGCCGGGGGCCGGTCTGCTCGCCGACGCGCTTTCCGGCGTACGACATCAGCAGGTCCGCGGGCTCGCCGAACTCCAGCAGATACCGCCGGTAGTTCTCCGGCAGCCGCGCTCCCAGCCGGGTCTCCGTCTCCACCACCTCGGCCTCCGTCAACGGGAAGAAGCCGGTCCGCCACGCCTCCCCGCCGCCCGGGCGCAGGGCGGCCCAGCGCGTGAACAGCTCGCGTATACGGGCCAGCCGCCGGTCGATCCGCTCGCCGTCCAGAGGCTGCCGGGACAGCGGCTGCCGGGACACGGGCTCAGATGTCATGGAAGGGTCCTTCGCCGTGAGAGGGGGCCGTCGCGGGATCCGCACCGCGCGACGGCGTGAACGGCACCCTAATGAGCCGCAGTGACAACGGGGTTCGCCGCCCGCACCCGCCTCCGGCCCGGGTCACGACGCCGTCGACTTCTCCCGTACGGGCTCCGCCGCCACCGCCTCGTCCGGCGGGCGCAGGGTGCGGGCCGCCACCACGACTCCCGTCGCGCAGACCGCCGCCGCGAGCAGGCAGACCAGGCTGAAAGCGCTGGAGAACGCCGACTCCGCGGCGGCCCGGGACGCGCCGGGGACCAGGTCGAAGCGGGCCGTCTCGACGGCGGCGCGGAGGCCGTCGGAGGTGCCGAGGCGGGTGGTGAGGACGGAGGCAAAGACCGCGCCGAAAACCGCGACGCCCGCCGCCGTGCCGAGCGGGTACGCCGCGTTCGTCAGGCCGGAGGCCATGCCCGCCCGGTCCGGGGGGACCGCGGCGACCGCGATGCCCATCAGGGGCGGGAAGATGAGCGCGCTTCCGACGCCGATGAGGACGAGTCCGGTGACGGTCGCGGCGCGTGGCGCGTCCGTCGCCGCCCAGGCCAGGGCGAGCAGTCCGGTGCCCTTGAGGGCGAAGCCGGTGGCGACCAGGGCCGAGGCGGGGAAGGCGCTCTGGAGGCGGGCGACGAAAACGCCGGTGATCAGCAGGCTGCCGGTGAGGGGCAGCAGATGGAGGCCGGTCTCCAACGGGGAGTACGCGTAGGTGCCCGCGAGCCAGAGGGTCGTGAGGGCGAGGGTGCCCAGGCCCGCGAGGCGGGCGAGGAAGCCGAGGACGGCGGCGCCCGCGAAGGCGCGGATCCGCATCAGCGACAGGTCGAGGAGCCCGTCGCCGCGCCGCTGGCTGAGGACCAGGGCGACGGCGAGGGGGATGCCGAGGGCGGCCGGTACGAGCACCCGGGCCGAGGTCCAGCCGTGTTCGGGGCCCGCGACCAGGGGATAGTGCAGGGCCAGCAGGGCGCCGACGGCGAGCAGCGCGCCCAGCGGGTCGAGTCGGCGGCCGGTGCCTGCGGGCGCGGCGGACTCCGGCATCCGGGCCAGCGCCCCGGCGATCACCAGGACGCCGATGGGGATATTGACGAGGAAGATCCATCGCCAACCTGCGGCCTCCACGAACACCCCGCCGATGACGGGGCCGAGGGCGCCGGCGGCGGAGGCGATCGCGGCGAAGGCGGCGATCGCGGAGCGTCTGCGGCCCTCGTCGTCGTAGGCGGCGGCGAGCAGGGCCAGCGCCGGGGCGAACATCAGCGCCCCGCCGAGCCCTTGCGCGGCGCGGGCCGCGATGAGGGACGCGGCGCCGGGCGCGATGCCGCACGCGGCGGAGGCGAGGGTGAACAGGACCGTACCGGCGATGAAGACGGCCCGGCGGCCGACGCGGTCGGAGAGCGCGCCCGCGGTGAGGAGGAGCGCGCCGAAGGCGAGGGAGTACGCGGAGACCGTCCACTGGACCTGGCCGAGTCCGGTGTCGAGGTCGCGGGCGACGTCCGTGAGGGCGACATTGACGACGGTGACGTCGAGGGTCATCACCACCCCGCCGGCGCTGACGAGTCCGAAGGTCCAGCGGGGGGAGGGCCGCCGGGCCGCCGGTCTCGTCGTCCCCGCCGCGGCCGCCGTCCCCGCCGGTTCCGTACCCGGTGCCACCGCCGTTGTCGTCGTCGCCTTCGGGCGCTCCTCCACAGGCTCTCCTCACACCGGGACGGATCCGGCCGTCCAAAGATCGGCGACCGGGCGGGTAAGGGTAACCTTACCTGGCCCATGACGGAGCATCAGATCGATCTTGGTGGCTGAAAATGGCGCTTGCGTCTTAGGTGAGCCTTACCTAAGGCTTGATTCGCTCAGTGCCGTCAGCGCCGTCAGTCCCGTCAGTGCCGTCAGCGCCGTTCACCGTGCCGCTCAGCGCCCGTACCACCGAAACCCGGAGTCGTTCGATGCCCGAACAGCCCGATCAGTCGGCCCAGCTCGATCAGCCGGTCCGTACCGATCCGCGCGACCAGCCCGTCCCCGCCCATCCCGTCCCCACCCTCGCCGAAACCGACCCCGCCGCCTGGCGCGAGGCCAACCGCCGACTGCTCGCCAAGGCACTCGGCGAATGGTGCTTCGAGGACATGCTGAAGGCGGTCGGGACCGACGACGCCCCGGACCCGGGTGACGGCAGCGCCGCGTACCGCGTCGATCTCGAATCCGGCACCACCTACGCCTTTCGCGCCACCACCGGCGCCTTCGACTGGCTCCGCGTCGACCCCGGCTCGATCACCCGCACCGCGACCAGCATGCTCGGCAACTCCATCGCCCAGCCCGCCTGGGACGCCCAGCGGTTCCTGATCGAGGCCGCCACCACCATCGGCAGCGACCCGTCCACCATCGCCACGTATCTCACCGAGCTGTCCGCGACCCTCGCCGTCGACGCGGCCCGGCTCACCCACGGCGGTGAGACCGTCGCCGAACTGCGCGGCCTCGGGCACACCGAGCTGGAATGCCGGATGACCGGGCACAACCTGCTCGTCGCCAACAAGGGCCGGATCGGTTTCTCCGCCGAGGACGTACGGAAGTACGCCCCCGAGTCCGCGCAGCCGCTCACCCTCCAGTGGGTCGCGGTCCACCGCGGGCTCGCCGAGTTCCGCGGCACCTCCGAACTCTCCGAGCACACGATCCTCCAGCGGGAGCTGGACCCCGACACCCGGGCCCGGTTCACCGCCGTCCTCACCGCCGCCGGCGTCGACCCCGACGGCTATGTCTGGATGCCGGTCCACCCCTGGCAGTGGGACCACGCCGTGCAGATCCTGCACGCCGCCGACGTCGCCCAGCGCCGGATCATCCCCCTGGGCCAGAGCCCCGACCTCTACCTCCCCGGCCAGTCGATCCGCACCATGGCCAATATCGGCACACCCGAGCGGTACGACGTCAAACTCCCCCTCAAGATCCTCAACACCCTGGTCTGGCGCGGAATCCCGCCGCACTGCACCTCCGGCGCGCCCGTCGTCACCCAGTGGCTGCGCGGACTGGTCGACCGCGACCCCTTCCTCACCGACGAGTGCCGCACCGTCTTCCTCGGCGAGGTCGCGTCCGTCACCGTCCACCACCCCTATCTCTCCGACCTCGACCAGGCGCCCTACCAGCATCTGGAGACCCTGGGCTGTATCTGGCGCGAGTCGGTGTCGGCACGCAAGGACGCCGGCGAACGGGTCCGTACCTTCGCGTCCCTCCTCCACACCGACACCGCCGGGGACGCCTTCGTCGCCGAACTCGTCCGCGCCTCGGGACTCAAGCCGGAGAAATGGCTGCGGAAGCTCTTCGACACACTCCTCCCGCCGCTGCTGCACGTCCTCTACCGGTACGGCGTCACGTTCAACCCGCACGGCCAGAACACCCTCATCGGGTACGACGAGAACGACGTCCCCGTCCGGCTCTATCTGAAGGACTTCGTGGACGACGTCTGCGTCTCCTTCACCGATGTCCCCGAACGCGGCCCGGAGCCCGACGGCCACCACCACGTGCTGCCCCGCAAGCACCCCTCGATCATCCGCCAGCACGTCGTGGACCAGGTCTTCGTGGGCCACTTCCGCTATCTGGCGCCCCTGTGCGAGGAGCAGCTCGGCGTCCCCGAGAAGGTCTTCTGGCGGCTGGTGCGACGCACGATCCTCGACTTCCAGAAGGACTTCAGGAAGCGGTTCCCGGAGTTGGAGGAGCGGTTCGCCGAGTACGACCTCCTGACCGAGCAGATCCCCCGGTACGGGCTCAACCGCGACCGGATCGTCGTCACCCGGTACGGGGACCGCGCCCTGCGGCACGCCCTGTACCCCAACGGCACCCACCCCAACCCGCTGGCCGAGGAGGGCGGCGCATGACCGCCACCACTGTCGTCGTCCCCGCCCCCGCGGACGTTCTGCACGGACTCGACCCGCGCGGCGCCGCCGAACACGCCCATCTGGAGGCGTTGCTGCGCTGCTGGCTCCGGGAGACCGGCGTCGAGCCCGCCGCCGGACCGCTGCGGATCGAGCTGCCGGCCGCCGGGCTCGCCCTCGTCACCGAGGTCGTCCACCGCTCGCCCACCGGCTGGCACCGCTTCGGCCCGGTCCGGATCGAGGGCCCCGGCGGGCCGCTCGGCCCGACCGCCGACCCGGTGACCGCCGTCGCGCTCGTCGCCACCGAGGCCGCCGCCGCCCAGTCCGGGGGCCGGGGCGCGGTGCCCCCCGGCGAGGTCGCGGACCTGGTGGAACGTACCGCCGAGTCCGTACGGAGGGTCGCGCGCTTCATCGCCGAACGGCGCGAGCGGCCCGAGGCACCGCCCGGCACCGACGCCTTCCTCGACTCCGAGCAGGCGCTGCTCCTGGGCCATCTCCACCACCCGGCGCCGAAATCCCGTGACGGGCTCTCCGACCACGAGACCGGTGTCTACTCGCCCGAGCTGCGCGGCTCGTTCCGGCTGCACTGGTTCGCCGCCGATCCGGCCGTCGTCTCCCACGACGCCGTCGCGGGCGCGCCGTCGCTGCGCGGCCGGGACACCGTCGAGCTGCTGGCGGATCTGGCGGGACGGCCCGACACCGGCGGCCGGATCCTGGTCCCCGCCCATCCGTGGCAGGCCCGGGACGCCGTCCACCGCCCCCGGATCGCCGCCCTCATCGCCTCCGGGGCCCTCGAACCCCTCGGCGAGCTGGGCGAGCCGTGGTGGCCCACGTCCAGTGTGCGGACGCTGTACCGGCCCGGTACGGAGGTGATGCTGAAGCTCTCCCTCGGGCTGCGGCTCACCAACTCGCGCCGTGAGTCGACCCGTACGGAACTCCTGCGCGGCCTGGAGATCAACCGGCTGCTCGACGCGGGCCACGCCGACGCCACGTTCACCGCCCACCCCGGCTTCTCGATCACCCGCGACCCGGCGTGGCTCGCCGTGGACGAACCGGGCCGCGCCGAGGGCCCCGAGATCACCGGGCTCGACGTCGCCGTCCGGGAGGTGCCCGCCGGGATCGGCACGTACCGCTGTCTCGTCGGCCTGGTCGCGCCCCGGCCGGGCATGGGCCGCAGCCTCCTCGGCGAGACGGTGGCCGCGCTCGGGCCGGGAGCCGCCGAGCGGTGGACCGCCGACTACACCGACCGGGTCCTGATCCCGATGCTGCATCTGTACGCCACCACCGGCATCGGCCTCGAAGCGCACCAGCAGAACACGCTCGTACGGCTGGACGGCGACGGGCGCGTCACCGGCTCCGCGTTCCGCGACAACCAGGGCTACTACCTGGCCGCGTCCCACCTCCCCGCCCTGCTGGGGCGGCTCGGCGTCGACGCCTCCACGCTCGCCGTCGTCGACGACGACCTGGTGGACGACCGGCTCTCCTACTATCTGCTGCGCAACCAGGCGCTCTCCGTCGTCGGCGCGCTCGCCGTCGACGGCCTGGCCGACGAACGCGACCTGCTCGCCGTCCTCGCGGCCCGGTTGCGGGCCGCGCTCCCCGCGCTCGCCGACGCCGCGCCCGGCGGCGACCGGCTGGCGCGGCGCTGGCTCACCGCGCCTACGCTGCCCTGCAAGGGCAATCTGCTCACCCGGCTCCACGGGATCGACGAGGTACTCGCGCCGCTGGACGCGCAGTCCGTCTATCTCGACGCCCCCAACCCCCTGCTGGAGGCATCCGCATGACGTCGTTACACCAGGAAGCACCCGGAACGGCACCCGAGGCCGCGACCGTCCCGGGCCCCCCGCTCCCCCTGCTCGACGGCCGCTGGACGGCCCGGGTGGCGCGAGCCAACGGCGCCGACCTCGACCTGGTGCACGGCTGGATGCAGTCCCCGCACATCGACGCCTTCTGGCACCAGGCGTGGCCGAAGGAGCGCTGGGAGGAGGAGATCTCCGGCCATCTGGCCGGGGACGCCATCCTGCCGGTGCTGGTGGCGCTGGACGGTGAGCCGTTCGCCTATATCGAGGTGTACCGGGTGGTCCGCGACCGGCTCTGCGGTTTCTACCCGTACGACGCCCGGGACCTCGGCCTCCATATCGCCATCGGGGAACGCACCCGCACGGGCCGCGGCCTCGGCCGGGAGCTGCTGCGGGCCCTCGCGGAGGGCCTGCTGGCGGCGGACCCCGCATGCCGCCGGGTCGTCGCCGAACCGGACCTCGGCAACGAGCCGTCGCTACGGGCCTTCGCGGCGGCCGGCTTCCGCGACCGGGGACCGATCACCCTCCCCGACAAGGAGGCACTGCTGATGATCCACCCGAGAACGGAGGCCGACCTGCCCTAACGGGTCCCCACAGCAGACACAGCCCTGTCCGGCTCGGTCCGGACAGGGCTGCCACCTGTCCGGACTACCCGACCTCGTCGTCGGGGGACGGCCCGGCACCGTGCTCGGCCGCACACTTAACCGGCGTCCCGGAAGGGGCGCGTTCGGCTCCCCATGCGATGGGCGGCCCAGCGGGCGGACGCGGTGACCAGACGAGCGGTCCACGGGTCCGGGTCCTCACTTCCGATTTCCTCCCACAGGTTGGCGTTGGCCACGGCGAACGCGTCCACGCCCTTTGAGGGGGCGCTCCGCCAGGCTGGTACTTCTCCCGCCCAGCGCTCCGCAGACTCCACCGTGTGGTTCCCAACGGCCATGAGCCAGATCACCCAGTAGCCGGCGTCCAGCCATGCGGCGCCCCGGGTGGCCCATGCCCAGTCCACGAGAAGCGCGGTCTCCTCCACGAGCACGTTGGTGTTGTTCAGGTCCGTGTGAAGGAGGGAGTCCCCGGCGAAGTGGCCCAAGTCTGCCCGCTTCGCCGCGTAGCGCTCAAGACGTTGCTCCGCCTGTCGAAGCTCGATGTCCGGGCAGACCACTTCGCCCAGGCGGACGAGAAGGTCGGCCACCTTCGGCAGATCCGGCGATCCGGGCGAGTAATCCGCGTGATGCCCATCAAGGGCTTCGAAGCCCAGAAGGTCCCACTCCTCTTCTTCGATCCGCCACCGGAGGATCGGGGCGACTCCGCGAAGGAAGGGGTTGACTTCAGCTTCCCGCCGCTGGGTCCACGCCCGTGGATGATCAGCACGGAGTCCCTTGACGTACACGCTCCCGGTCTCCGAGAAGACACGGGCGGCAATCTCACTGTTGAACCCCTCCTTCGCCGGTTCGACCTTCAGGAGCGGTCCGGTACGCGCCTCGACTTCGGCGAGCACCGCCGGGGGGAGTTCTTCAAAGGCGATTCGGGTAGTTGCCACGGCTCCACACACTTGCACACCATGAGCCGCGCGGGCCCCACGACAGGTGATGCGTGAAGCCCACGGCCTGCCCCCGGGCGCAGCAGCCCTCGCCCTGCGCATCTGGCCCAGCTCATCCGGTCCTTGGGCATCACCACGGGGACTGGGGCAAGGCCCTAACCGACCTCGTCGTCCGGGGACGGGCCTGCCCCGTGCTCGGACGCGCACGCGGGGCAGGCGTACCGCACCACGATCCCGGTGACTCCGACGACGACGGGCGCGGCGGTTTCGCGTCCGCAGTGCGCGCAGGGCGGGGTGAACGGCCGGGGGGTGTGGAGGAGGGCCTCGCGTGTCATGAGATCCCCTCCTCGTCGGAGGGTAGGCGGTACTCCCGTCCGAGCTCGGCCCAGGCCGTGGCGTAGAACTGCTCGCGCTGGCCGGGGGTGAGGTGTTGTGCTTCCCCGGCGGTGAAGATCGCGCGGGCGGTGGCGGAACTGGGCCCGGTCCACGGCCGGGCCCAAGGAGAGACGGGAACGGGGACCACGACCGGCGAGAGGGCACGGTGTCGGCCCCCGCCGGGAAATAACAGGTTCAGGGCCCATGAGAACGCCTGGACGATAAGGTCTCGCATGTCGGTTCAGCTCCTCGAAAGCTGATTCGGCGTAGCCCCGACAGTCCGTTCCTAGGCAGGCTGTCGGGGCGTTGCCGTTGTCAGATGTCCCTGGCCGTGACGGGTACGCCGTCGTGCGCCGGATGCCGCCGAAGCAGTACGCGACAGTCGGTGACGAGCGTCTTGTCACGCGCCTCCCGCGCCCGCTCCAGGAGCACGCGAAGCCGCGCGCACTCGCCGCACTCCCCCTGCTCGTTCACGGGCGTCCTCCCGCACGCTGATTCGCCTCGTCCACGCGAGGCCGGAGCCGCGCCATGGTGGGGCTGTCGGAGCGGTCGAGGTCCTCCGGAGGGACCTTGGAGTCGGGGCATTTCGGGTGCCCGCACTCACACGGCGGCCACCGAAACACCGCCTCGGAGAGGGAACTCAATTCCATGCCGTAGCCACCTTTGCGCGCCATGCGCAGCGCTTCAGGATGGGGTTTCCTATCGGCAGGAGGGCCAGAACCGGGTTTCTGATTGTTCCGAATTGAATCAGCGCCCATGCCAATCTCCTCTTCGTAGCGGATTCACTACCAAGCACGGGCCAGCGTGGCTTAGAGTCGAAATACCAATCAACTGGGCAGCAACGAAGGAAGGGTTGGTATCCCCCGTGGTGAACCGCAAGCAACTCGACCCCAGCGCGGGGCCCGTGGAGGCGTTCGGAGCACGTTTACGCAGCGCAAGGGAGGCACGCGGCTGGACACAGGACGACCTGGCCAACTTGATGGGCTACTCCAGTCAGCACATCTCCGCACTGGAAACAGCTCGTAAACCTCCAACCCTTCCATCGGCGCAGAGTGCGGACACCGTCTTCGGATTCACCGGGACCACGGAGTCATTCGAACGCGCGTACCGCGAGATCAGCAACGGTGCCTTGCTGGAGGGATTTCCCGAGTATCTGGGCCTTGAGGCCCGGGCAGCGGAGATCCGGATGTTCGAGTCGGGACTCATCCCTGGACCGCTCCAGACCCGGGAGTACGCGCAGGAGGTCGCCAACTGCGCCGTGCAGCGCGGCGACATCACCCCTGAGCAAGCAGATGAGCGGGTCGAGTTCCTCATAAGCCGACAGGCCGCCCTGTTGCGGACTCCACCGCCGCTGATCTTCGCAGTACTGGACGAGGACTGCATCCGCCGCCCCATCGGCGACGACGGCATCATGGACGGCCAGTTGGCGCGCTTGATCGAATTCGCCCGGATGCCCAATACGGCGCTACAGATCGCACCGTTCTCCATGGGCGCTCGGAGGCCGTTCGACCGCCTCGTACATCTGTTGACACTGCCCGACAGGTCGCTGATGTCCTACGTCGAATCCCAAACACAGGGCTATCTGGAACGTGAACTGACCTCTGTACTGCCCCTGGTGAAGAACTACCATCAACTACAGACCGAAGCAGCCTCGCAGGCAGACTCCGTAGCCATGATCAAAGAGGTACGAAGGGGCATCACGTGACGACCACGGCCAACTCTTCCCCCCTGTACTGGGTGAAGTCCTCCTACAGCACGAGCAACGGTGGGTCCTGCATCGAGTGGGCGCCGTCGTACGCGTCCGCCACCGGCACAGTCCCCATACGGGACAGCAAGCACACCAATGGCCCGATCCTGATGGTGAGCACCGCCGCCTTCGCGGGACTCGTGGCTTTCGCCAAGGCATCCGACGTCTGAGCCCGACGCGAGAGCCCTGTAGGGGAGTGCGACCAGTGATTCTTCCTGCCACACGCACGATGACGTGGGTGAAGTCCAGCCATAGCGGCCCCAACGGCGGCGAGTGCGTCGAATGGGCGCCGTCTTACACGTCCGCGACGGGCACAGTCCCCGTACGAGACAGCAAACTCCCGAACGGTCCGGTGCTGATGGTGAGCACTACAGCCTTCGCCGGACTCGTGACACTCGCCAAGAGATGCGGTGCTTGAGCAGTCCCTCGGGGCTGATGCCGTGGCCGTGATCATTAAGGCACGAAGGGGCATCCCATGACGAATACATTCAACTCCCCATCCATGCGCTGGGTGAAGTCCACCCGCAGCACTGACAACGGCGGGTCCTGCGTCGAGTGGGCACCGAACCACGTATCGGCGACCGGCACGGTCCCCGTACGAGACAGCAAGCGCCCGAACGGACCGGTACTCATGGTGTCCCCCGCCGCCTTCGCCGGACTCGTCACGCTCGCCCGCACGACCCACGCGATCTGAAGCCGTCCCGGCACACTCCGCCTGGTCACACACCGGGCGGGGCAGCCTCTGAAGCTGAGTCCATAGCCGAGACCAATGAGGCACGAAGGGCATCCCCTGATGACCGCATTCAACTCTTCATCCGTGAACTGGGCGAAGTCGAGCTACAGCGCCCCGAACGGCGGCGAGTGCGTCGAGTGGGCACCGCAGTACGCGTCGGCGACCGGCACGGTCCCCGTACGGGACAGCAAGCTGCCGCACGGGCCCGTGCTGATGGTGAGCCCCGCCGCCTTCGCCGGGCTCGTGGCGCTTGCCCGCGTCGCCGACGCGGGCTGAAGGCGTCCCGACAGCCCCGCCCGGCACACATCGGGCGGGGCGCCCGGGCGCCCTACGCGTCGGCGCCGCCGTACGTCCCGTACTCCGGCAGGCCCGTCGGCGCGTAGACGTGGATGGCGATTCCGCCCGGTGTCGTCTCGTGGTGCAGCAGCCTCAGGCCCGCCGGGGTGCCGCCGTCCGGGAAGAGACGACGACCGCTGCCCACGACCACCGGGGCGATCGCGAGGCGCACCTCGTCGATCAGACCGGCGGTCAGCAGGGAATGGCCGAGCCGGGCGCTGCCGTGGATCTGGAGCTCGCGGCCGGGGAGTCGCTTCACCTCGGCGACCTGGGCCGGGACGTCGCCGGACAGGATCGTGGACGGCTCCCATCCGGCCCGGGTCAGGGTCTGGGAGGCGACGTACTTCGGCAGGCCGTTCAGGATGCGGGCGTTCGGGTGGTCGGTCATCTGCGGCCAGTCCCGGGCGAAGTTCTCGTACGTCCGGCGGCCGAACAGGAACGCGTCCGCCTCGCCGAGCCAGCCGGCCACCACGTTCTCGAACTCCTCGTCCAGGTGCGGCACCAGCCAGCCGCCCCCGGTGAACCCGTCGCTGGTGTCCTCGTCCGGCGAGCCGGGGCCTTGGGAGACGCCGTCCAGCGACAGGAACTCCTGCAACACCAACTTCATCGCGCACCACTCCTCTGGTTCGGGGAAACATCCGTCCCCGCCCTTGCGGATGTCGTAACCCGGCGCGCGCTGGAGCCGCGATGCCAAAACTCGCATTTCCTGGCTCCGAGGAAGACCGGGCGGGACAATACGGGGTGGCGGGCAGGTCGGGGGAGGGAGAGCCACTGTGTCACCGGGTTGGAAGATCACGGTCATCGCGCTGGCGGGGGTGGCCATCGTCTCCACGCCGCTCATCTGGCTGCTGGACGGCCCCGGGGCGGGGCAACTCGTCGGGGCCTCCGTCCAGGCCGCCGTCGCCGTCGCTGCCCTGGTCTGGGCCCTCTTCCAGCAGCCGACCCCGACCGGTCCCACGGACCGGGCCGTGCAGACCGGGCAGGCCACCAACGGCGGCGTCACCGGCATCAAACGGCCGGGTGGCCAGGGGCACGGCTCCGCGACGGCCGAACGGACGGGAGAGGCCAGCGGGCCGAATTCCGTCTCCGGCATCGACTACTCCAACTAGGCTCCGCACCCATGGCGAAGGCGTCAAAACGCAAGGCACGGGGCGAGGAGTCTGAGCCGTCGGTGACCGTGGCGGACAGCGGCAACGCCGCAGCCAGTAACGGCGGCACCGCCATCAGCGGTGTCGTCAACACGCTGAACGTGCAGCAGCGCGCCCTCCCGGAGCCGACCCCCTGGCCACATCAGGTCGGGGTGATCCCATCCCCGGCACGGTCCTTCCAGCACCGCGCCGAGGTGGACCGGCTGCGGACGGCCGTCGAGGGCAGCGGCACCGCCGTCCTCTCCCAAGTCCTCACCGGTATGGGTGGCGTCGGCAAGACCCAGCTCGCCGCCGACTACGCCCGCGCGGCCTGGGACGACGGCGGGCTGGATGTCCTGGTCTGGGTGACCGCGAGCGCCCAGTCGCCCGTGGTGGCCGCCTATGCACAGGCCGGTGCCGAACTGTGTCGGGCCGACCCCGCAGATCCCGAACAGGCCGCGAAGAAGTTCCTGGCCTGGCTGACCCCGAAGGCGGGGCAGCGGCCGTGCCGCTGGCTGATCGTCCTGGACGACGTCGCCGACCCCAACGACCTGGTCGTCCACCCCGACGACCCCGGCAACCGGTACAGCCTGTGGCCGCCCGCGAGCTCTTACGGCCGGACCCTCATCACTACTCGCCGCCGGGACTCCGCCCTGTTCGGAGAAGGCCGCCGTCGGATCGAGGTGGGCCTGTTCACCCCCGCCGAGTCGGCCGCCTATCTCACGGCGGCCCTGGCCGCCCAGGGCCGTAGCGAGCCCGCCGATCAGCTTGCCGCTCTGGCTCAGGACCTCGGGGATCTGCCGCTGGCTCTGGCCCAGGCCGCCGCCTATCTCGTCGACTCCGGAGAGACCCCGGCCGCGTACCGTGCTCTATTGGCCGATCGCGCGACGAAACTCGCCGACCTCACGCCCGACGCCCTGCCCGATGAACAGGCCGCCGCCCTCGCCGCCGCTTGGTCCCTGTCCGTCGAACGCGCCGACACCCTACGCCCCGCCGGCCTGGCCCAACCCATGCTCCACCTGGCCGCCCTGCTCGACGCCAACGGCATCCCCCAGGACGTCCTGACGAGCCGGATCGCCCGCCTCTACCTTGCCGCGTCCGACCCCCGACGGGCGCAACGACCGAAGTGGTGGCACTTCAGACGGCGGCTCTCTCTGGCAGCGGTCACCCCCGAGGAGGCATTCGGCGCCCTGCGTGCCCTGGATCGGCTCAGCCTTATCGACCACCAACCCGACAGCCCGCACCAGGCCGTCCGAATCCACCAGCTCATCCAGCGCGCTACCCGCGACACCCTCAGTCCCGAGCGCCACGACCAAGTCGCGCGCGTCAGCGCCTATGCCCTCATGTCCGCATGGCCCGAGATCGAACGTGATACCGACCTCGCCCAAGCCCTGCGCGCCAATACCGAGGCTCTCACCCACCACGCCGAAGCCGCCCTGTACCAGCCGAAGGTGCACCTCCTGCTGCATCGCTTCGGCCGCAGCCTCGGCGAATCCGGTCAGATCACCGCCGCTGTCGACCACCTCATCCGCCTTGCCGACATCGCCCGCAGCCGCCTCGGCCCCGACCATCTCGACACTCTCTCCGCCGTGGGGGACCTGGCCATGTTGCGCAGGCTGGCAGGGGATCGGGCCGGAGCAGCGCGAGGCTTCGCCGAAGTGTTGGACTCCATCGTGCGAGCGTTGGGCGAAGACCACCCCTACTCCCTCGTCACCCGGAACAACCTCGCCTCCATGTGGGGGGAGCTGGGAGACGCGGCCGGAGCGGCGCAGGCCCTCGCCGAACTCCTGCCCCACCAAGTGCGGGTACTGGGCGAAGACCATCCCAGCACCCTCACCACCCGCAACAACCTCGCCCTGATGCGGGGACGGGCCGGGGACGCCCCAGGAGCCGTACAGGCCCTCGCCGAACTCCTCCCCGACCGCATACGGGTACTGGGCGCGGACCACCCCGACACCCTCACCAACCGGGGCAACCACGCCCTGATGCGAGGGCAGGCGGGGGACGCTCCAGGGGCCGCACAAGCCCTCGCCAACCTTCTGACCGACCGGATACGGGTACTGGGCTCAGACCACCCCGACACCCTCACCAACCGGGGCAACCACGCCCACTGGCTGGGAGAGGCGGGGGACCCGGCCGGAGCCGCACAAGCCCTCGTCGGCCTCTTGGCCGACCGAACGCGTGTACTGGGCGCAGACCACCACCTCACCCTCGCCACCCGCGACAACCTCGCCTACTGGCGGGAGCGAGCCGAGTTGAGCGCCGGGAATCCGGGCACCGACCATTCGTGAAGCCCGAAGATCACCCCCGCGAAACCGCCCCCGGCGGCAAGTCGTACTCCCCCCGCATCACCCCCTGCACCACCAGGCTGAACCCCGCCGCCGCCCCCACCACGACCGCCGCCGGCCCGAACCCCACCCCCACCGACAGGACCGCGCCCGCCAGCAGCAAGCGGCCCGGTTCCATCGGGCGGACCGTCGCGAGGGCGGTTTCCGGGGGCACCGCCGAGCCGGCGCGGAGGGCCGGGGCGTAGGCGATCGAGCCGCAGACGACCGCCGCCGCCAGCAGGACCGGGTAGCCGGGGAACGCGGCGATCGGGAGCATCACGGCCGCCACCACCGCCGAGGCCATCGCGGCGCCGTACAGCCAGGCCGACATCCGTACCGCCGCCCGTGGCCCGTGCCGTACCGCGTACGTACCGACGCCACCCGCCCGGTCGCCGTCGATGTCGCGGAGGGTGCCCAGGAGGTTGTGGGCCGCGTCGTGGGCGGCGAAGGACAGGGCCAGGGGGAGGACGACCAGCGGCGGGCGGTCGTGGGTCAGCAGGACGCCGGCCAGGAGGACGGCCGCCATCCAGCCGCCGCGCAGGACGTTTCCGTACAGGCCCCGGCCCTTCAGCGCGAGCGCGTAGGTGACGACGCCGCCCAGGATCCACACCATCAGCAGGGCCGAGCCGCCGTCGACGGCCGCGAGCGCGCCCAGCGAGACGGCGATCGCGGCGAGGCCCGTCGCCAGGGCGATCCTGGGCGAGAGCCGCCCGGACGGGATGGGGCGCTGGGGGCGGCCGGTGGCGTCGAGGTCGCGGTCGAACCAGTCGCACAGGTAGTGCGCCCCGATCCACGCGGCCGTGGGTGCCACAAAGGCCACGACGCCGACGCCGACCCCCGACCCCGGCCGGTCGGCGCCCGGGAGCAGCGCTCCGGCGAGGGAGACGAGACCCGGATAGCAGAGGGTGTAGGGGCGCCAGGTCTGGAGGTGGGCGTAGAGCATGCGCCCCATGAGTCTCAGGGGGGTGGTCATGACACGTACGGTGGGCCGACTGTCCCGGGGTGTCGAAGAGGCGCGGGGGCACGGAGCCCCCGGGTCACCCGGCTGCCCTAGACGCGGCCCCCGGGTCACCCGGCTGCCCTAGACGGGGTCCTGGACGCGGCCCCGTCGCCGGGTCAGCAGGGTGTACGCCCCCGCGAGCACCAGCAGCGCCGGTACGCCGACCAGGCACGCCAGCCGCATCTCGGGGACCGCGAACCCGGTCGCGTACACCGACAGCAGTGCGGCGACGCCCAGCAGCGGGGTGAGGCGGCCGCCGCGCAGGCGGAGGGTGGACGGCGGGCGGTCCGGCTCGCGCCGGAAGGCGAGCAGCGTCAGCAGGATCACGATCCACACGGCGACGATCCCGAAGGTGCCGAGGGCGAGCAGCACCCCGAAGACCCGGTCCCCGAAGATCGCCGTCACCCCGGCGACGACGAGGAAGCCGGCGGCGGTGACGAGGACGGCGCGGCGCGGTACGCCGTGCGCGGTGGTGGTGGCGAGGGCGCGCGGCGCGAGCCGGTCGTCGCCGAGGGAGTGCAGCATGCGCCCGGCCGCGTACAGATTGGCGTTCGCGGCGGAGAGGGCGGTGACCAGGACGACGAAGTTGGTGACGGACGCGGCGGCCGGGATCCCGGCGGCGTCGAACATGGTCACGAAGGGGCTGGCCTCGGTGCCGTGTCCGGGGGTGATCTCGGTCCACGGCAGGACGGCGAGCATGACGGCGATCGCGCCCAGGTAGAAGAGGGTGAGCCGCAGGACGAGGGTGCGCAGGGCCGTACGGAGCGCCGGGCCCGGCTCCTTCGCCTCGGGCGCGGAGACGGCGACGAGTTCGATGCCCGCGAAGCTGAACAGCACGATCGCCATGACCAGCCAGATCGCGAGCGGGCCCTCGGGGACGAAGCCGCCGTGCCCGGTCCAGTTGCCGATACCGGTCGCGGGCCGCTCCGGCAGGCCGAAGACGATCAGTACGGTGCCGATGACGATGAACGCGACGACGGCGAACGCCTTGACGGCGCTGAGGACGGACTCGGTGGTGCCGAAGTTCCGTACCCCGGCCGTGTTGACGGCGGTCACGGCGCCCGCGAAGACGAGGACGGCCGCCCACAGGGGCACGTCGGGCCACCAGAAGCGGAGATAGATCGCGGCGGCGACGACTTCGGAGCCGATGCCGACGATCAGGGCGACCCAGTAGATCCAGCGGACCGAGAATCCGGCGAAGGGGCCGAGGAAGCGTCCGGCGATGGCGCCGAAGGAGCCCCGTACCGGGTAGGCGCTGACCATCTCGCCGAGCGCGTAGGCGACGACGAGGGCGATCAGGGCTCCGGCGGCGTAACTGATCAGTACGGCGGGACCGGCTACGGAGATCGCGGCGCCGGCGCCGAGGAAGAGTCCGGTACCGAGGGCGGAGCCGAGGCCGAGCAGGGCCATCTGGCGCCGTCCGAGCCCGCGCCGCAGCTCGTTGCCGCCGCCGTCGGGCTCGGTGGCCGCCGGAGCCGCCGGGGCCGTGGGGCGGCGGGGAGCGGTGGTCACGGCGGAGTCCTCAGGGGTGGCGCTACGGGGTCGGCGGCGGCGCGGTCGAGGGGGTCGCGCACTCCCGGGAGGGGAGGGGCCGATGACCGATCCGTCCCCTACCGTACCGTTCCATCAGTCACAACCGGACCGGATGGTTCCGCATCGTTCCGCACGGAGCCCGGCGGCCGGGCCGCGACGGCCCGGCGTCACCGCTCCCGCTGAGCCGCCAGGACATGATCGCGAGCGCCTTCGACATGCGCGGTGATCACACGGCGCAGCGCGGCGGCGTCCCGGTCGCGGAGCGCGTCGACCATCCCCTGGTGCTCGTCGTCGATGCGTTCGAGGTCGTGGCCGGAGCGTGCCCAGCGCCTGCTGTACGGCTCCACGAGGTGCAGCAGCTGGTCGACGAATCGCAGCGTGAGCCGCCGCTCGGAGAGCGCGTAGACGCGCCGGTGGAACTCGTAGTTGAGCACGGCCCGGCCCGCGGCGTCGGCGCCCAAACGTCGCATCTCGTCGGCGAGGTCCTGGAGTGCGTCGATGTCCCGGTCGCGGCAGCCGCGCACGATCTCGTCGGCCAGATGGGGCTCCATCTGGAGGCGCAGTTCGAAGAGTTCGGCGATCTCGCCGCGGCTCAGCTCGGCGACGATCATGCCGCGCTGCGGCTGCACCTCGATCAGGCCCTCGGCGGCCAGCGTGTGCAGGGCCTCGCGCAGGGGGATCCGGCTGACCTTCAACTCGGTCGCGAGCTTCTCCTGCACCAGACGGGTGCCGGGGAGCAGTCCGCCGTCGCGGATGGAGGTACGCAGCCGTTCGGCGATGAGGCCGGCGCTGTTGCTCGTGCTGGGGGTCCGGCCTGCTCGGGTCACCTCGACACTCTATCCCTTGTGCACCAACGCAGCGGCTGTATACATTCACTTTCCTCCCGCAGCGAATGTATACAGTCGCTGCGGGCATCGCTTTCCCGCCACCAGAAGCCACCAGAAGCCACCGGAAGGGGCTGCCGGATGTCACGTGCCGTCGACGTCGCCGTCATCGGAGGAGGGCTGCTCGGGCTGGCCACGGCCCGGGCCCTGCTACGAGCCAGGCCCGGCCTGTCCGTCACGGTCCTGGAGAAGGAGACGCACTGGGGCGCCCACCAGTCCGGGCACAACAGCAACGTCATCCACAGTGGCCTCTACTACGCGCCCGGCTCCCTCAAGGCCCGGCTGGCCCGGGCCGGCGGCGAGGAGATGATCAGGTACTGCGAGCAGCACGAGGTGCCCGTCAAGCGCACCGGAAAGCTCGTGGTCGCCACGTCCGAGGCCCAGCTCCCCGGTCTGGACACGCTCGCGGAGCGCGGCCTGGCGAACGGGGTCACGGTGCGGCGGCTGAACCGCGCCGAGTTCGCCGAGCGGGAACCCCATATCGCCGGGGTGGCCGCGCTGTCGGTCGCCGACACCGCGATGACCGACTTCGGCGCGGTGTGCCGCGCGCTGGCGGCCGAGCTGACCGGACTCGGCGCCGAGCTGCGCACCGGATCACCGGCCCTCTCCTTCGCCACCACCCCGGACCGGACCGTGATCCGTACGCCCGGCGAGGAGATCCGGGCCCGGACCCTCGTGAACTGCGCGGGCCTGCACAGCGACAAGATCGCGGCGGCGGCCGGCGACCGCCCGACGGTACGGATCATGCCCTTCCGCGGCGAGTACGCCGAGATCAGGCCCGGCCGCCGCGGACTGGTCAACAACCCCGTCTACCCCGTGCCCGACCCCGAACTCCCCTTCCTCGGCGTGCACATCACCCCCATGCTCGACGGCACGGTCCACGTCGGACCCAACGCCGTGCCCGCCCTGGCCCGCCAGGGCTACCGCTGGCGCGACGTCGACCCCCGCATGGTGGGCGAACTGCTGGTCGACCCGGCCCTGCGCGGTCTCGCCCGGCGCTTCTGGCGGCACGGGGTCACCGAGATCAGCCGGTCGCTGATCTGGCCGCTGTTCGTCCGCGACGTCCGCAGGCTCCTCCCGGAGATCGAGAGCCGGGACATGCGGCGGCACGGCAGCGGCGTCCGCGCGCAGGCGGTCACCCCGGACGGCCGGCTCGTCGACGACTTCGTCATCAGCCGCACCCCGCGCGCCGTCCACGTACTCAACGCGCCGTCACCCGCGGCCACGTCGAGCCTCCACATCGGCAGCCGGATCGCGGCCGACGTCTTCGAACAGCTCGGCCACGGCGACACCGCGCGGGCCGTACGCGAAGAGTCCGCCGCGGCCTGATCCGCGAGAGCCGCGGCCCGATCCACGAGAAACGGCCCGGCCCGGCCCCACCCGGCACACCCGGCCCCACCCGGCACACCCAGTCCGGCCCACCCCCCGCACCCGCCACCCCCACTTCCCCATCTCTTTCAACGGTGATCGAGGACAGCACATGGCGCATGCCCCGCACACAGCCGCGCAGGACCCCGGACCGCCCCCCGCCGTCGCCCGCCGCCGCGTCGCCACCGCCACCATCGTGGGCTCCGCGCTGGAGTGGTACGACTTCTACCTCTACGCCTCCATGGCCGCACTGGTCTTCGGCAAGATCTTCTTCCCGCAGACCGACGACGCGGCCGGCACCATGGCCGCCTTCGCGACCTTCGCGGCCGGATTCCTGGCCCGCCCGCTGGGCGGCATCCTGTTCGGCCATCTCGCCGACCGCATCGGCCGGCGGAACGTACTGATCATCACCTTCGTCCTGATGGGCGTCTCCACCGGACTGATCGGACTGCTGCCCACGTACGACAGCATGGGCGTCGCCGCGCCGATCGCCCTGGTCATCCTCCGGATCTTCCAGGGCCTCGGCTCCGGCGCCGAGTACGCCAGCGCCGCGGTGGTCGCCTACGAGCACGCCGACGAGAACCGGCGCGGCCGTCAGGGCGCCTGGCCCGCCCTGGGGTTGAACCTGGGGTTGTTGCTGTCGTCGCTGACCGTCACGCTGCTGACCACTCTCGACGAGGAGACCCTTCTGAACTGGGCCTGGCGGGTCCCGTTCATCGCGAGTTTCGCCCTCGCGGGCGTCGGCCTGTGGGTGCGGCGCCGCGTCCCCGAGTCGTCCGACTTCCAGAAGACGAAGGAGAAGCAGGAGCAGACGGCCGCCCCGCAGTTGCCGCTGGTCACCCTGTTGCGCGAGCATCGGCGCCCCCTCCTCGTGGTCCTGGCCGTCTCGCTCGGATACAACGCCCTCAGCTACATTTTCAAGACCTTCTCCCTGGCCTATCTCTCGGACTTCCAGGACGTCTCGGCGAGCGTCGGCGCGTTCGGTGTCACCCTGGCCAGTGCCACCGCCATCGTCGCCGTGCCGTGCTTCGGCTGGGCCAGCGACCGCTTCGGCAGCCGGAAGGTGCTCGCCGCGGGCGGTATCGCGTCGGCGCTCTTCGCCTTCCCCTTCTTCCTTCTGCTCGACACGGGGAACTCCCTGGTGATCTGGCTGTGCCTGATCATCGCGACGGGTGTCCTGGCCCCGGCCATGTTCGCCCCGCAGGGCTCGTTCCTCTCCCGCCAGTTCCCGGCGGACGTCCGGGTCAGCGGAGTCGGTACGGGACGGGAGATCGGCGCCGCCCTCTCGGGCGGTCTCGCCCCGCTGGCGGCCCTGGCCATCGTCGGCGCCAGCGCGACCAACGCCACCTGGGGCGTCTCCCTCATCCTCGTCGCCGCGGGCGTCGTGGTCGTCGTCGGCGCCTTCTTCGACCGGGCCGCCCACCCGGCCGCCGCCGCACCCTCCGTACAACAGGAACAGGAACCGGAACAGGAACCGGGAACGGACCAGGCGCCGGACCGGGAGGACGCCCCCGTGGGCGGGGCCCGGTGACACTCCGGCCGAGGAGAGGCAGCCGCTGAACGGCACGGGCCCGCGCCCCCCGAGGGGGACGCGGGCCCGCTGCGTACGGCTCGATACGTACGGCTCGATACGTACTCGGTCAGGGCGTGAGGCCCGTGCCCGCGCTCCACAGCCGGCCGACACCGCTGCCCGCCGTCTCCTGCCAGACGGCGGTCGTCCGGCCCTCGGGCCCGCCGACGACATGGCCCTGAGCCACCCCGGCGGGCTGCGGGGTCAGGGTGAACGGTGTGGTCCACGCGCCCTGGGCCCGCCCGGCGTAGTGGACGGTCTGCGGGGAGCCGTTCGGCGCCTGCTGCGTCCACAGCACATGCGCGGTGCCGTCGGGGCCGATCTCCGCGTCGTACTCCTCGCGGGGATAGCCGGTGGACAGGGTGTACGGCGCCGACCAGGCACCGGTGACGGGGGAACGGGTCACGGTGTGGAGGCCGAAGGCGTTGTCCCGGTAGCCGTGCCAGACCAGGGTGATCTCGCCGTTCGGGCCGACGAGCGGCTTGCTGAGGCCCGCGTACTCGACACCCACCGCCTGCTCCGCCGCGCCCCACTGGGTGCTGCCCGCGGGACGGATCGCGATGTCCAGGGAGTCGTTCGTCCAGGTGCCCGTGGGGTTGCTCTTCCAGGAGACGACGGCCGAGCCGTCGGGCGCGAGGGTCGCCTCCGGACCCCAGGCGTCCACCGTCGGGGCGGACAGGGCACGCGGCGCGGTCCAGGCAGCGGCCCCGGCGGTACGGTCCACCGCGATCGCCGACGCGCCGTCGGCCCGGTTCTCCCCCCAGACGACCGTGGCGGTGCCGTCGGGCGCGAGCAGCGCCTCCGGGCCGCCTTCCAGAAGCTCAGCGGGCGTGTTGTCGAGCCTGGTCGGCGCCGACCAGGCGGCGCCGGTGCTCGCGCGCTCGACGACGTAGATATAGGTGGCGCGGTCCTCGTAGCGGGACCAGGCCGTGAGGGCCCTGCCGCCCGCGCCCACGGCCGTCGACGCGTCGATGTGGTTCACCCCGGACGCGATGTCGACGGGCGCCGAGAACGCCGTCCCGCCGGGGGCGAGCGTGGCCGTACGGATCGTGTTCAGCGCGGCCCGGTTGACCCAGGTGAGAGTGAGGGACCCGTCGGGACCCGGCACCAGCTCGACACTCTCCAGACCGGTCGGCAGGTTGTCGACGACCGTCGGCGCGCCCCAGGCGGCGCTGCCCGCGGGCCGGATCGCGACCTGGAGGTCCATCCGGTTCGTCCCGGGGGTCTCGCGGTAGGTGACCGCGACGACGTCACCGGTCCCGGTGGTCCGGACGTCCACGACGCTGACGACGTCGGTCGCGGTCGCCGAGAGGCTGACCGGCGTCGACCAGGGTCCGGTGACCCCGGCGGAAGCCGGTCCTCCGACGAGGAGGGTGGGGGCGAGGACGGCCCCGACGAGACCGGCGCGGGCGGTCCACCGGCGCCGGGCCGGCAGCGCGCGGGAAGGGGCGGTGGCGGTGCTGTCCTGCGGCTGAACCTGCTGTCTCAAGGAAGCCTCCGGCTCGTCGCTGCGCACGGGGAAGCCGTGGCCGCCGACGGCCACGGCCTGTTGAAGGTCGACATATCGCCATCCCCGTGCGATCGCCGGGAAGCTATCACCGCCCGGATATCACCGCAGGACAAAGAGCGCGTACGAGACATGACGCCGCGTGATCGGATCCGTACGGCAAGAAATAAGACCTGGTGACCGGAAACGATCCACCCCGAAGCCCCACCCCGAAAGTGACCCCGAAAGGGACCTCGAAAGGGACCCCGACCCGGGCCGCGCCCGCGCCCGTTGAGCCGCACGGCGGTTCCCCCCTCCGCCCGCCCCCGGGCAGAATCCTCCCCACAGGGACGGCGGTACGGGCGGGGCACGGTCTGCGGGCCGCACGCCCCGATGACCGAGGAGCGGTATGGACATCGGAGTGTTCCTCCCCATCGGCAACAACGGCTGGCTCATCTCGAAGAGCTCTCCGCAGTACATGCCGACCTTCGAACTGAACAGGACCGTCGTCCGGCGGGCCGAGGAGCACGGCCTGGACTTCGCGCTGTCGATGATCAAACTCAAGGGCTTCGGCGGCGAGACGGAGTTCTGGGACCACTGCCTCGAATCGTTCACCCTGACGGCGGCGCTGGCCGCCGTCACGGAACGGATCAAGCTGTACGCCTCCGTGCCCGTCCTCGCGCTGCCCCCGGCGATCGCCGCCCGGATGGCGGTGACCGTCGACGCGATCGCCCCCGGCCGGGCGGGGGTCAATATCGTCAGCGGCTGGGCGCCCGCCGAATACGCCCAGATGGGCTTGTGGCCCGGGGACGAGCACTTCGCGAACCGCTACGGGCGGTCCGCCGAATACGTCACCGTGCTACGGCAGTTGTGGAAAGACGGCGTCAGCGACTTCGAGGGCGACTTCTACCGCATGGACGGCTGCGTCCTGTCGCCCCGCCCCGCGAACGGGCATATCGACGTCCTCGCCGCGGGACAGAGCCGTACGGGAATGAGATTCGCCGCCGAGTACGCCGACGGGAACTTCGTCCTGGGCAGCGGGGTCAACACCCCGCTCGCGCTCGCCGAATCCACCACCGTGCTCGCCGACGAGGCGCGGACGGCCGGCCGCGACGTCGGCGCGTACGCCCTCTTCATGGTCATCGCGGACGAGACCGACGCCGCCGCGCGGGCCAAGTGGCAGGACTACCACGACCACGCCGACCTCTCCGCCCTCGGCTATCTGACGGACCAGACGGCGCGGGACAAGGACGCCGACGCGACCTCGACCGCGAAGACGGTGGTGCTGCCCGAAGGGGCCGTGAACTTCAATATGGGCACGCTCGTCGGCTCCTACGAGACCGTGGCGGGACTGCTCGACCAACTCGACGAGGTCGACGGGGTCAAGGGGATCATCCTGGTATTCGACGAGTTCATCGAGGGCATCGAGAACTTCGGCACCCGCATCCAGCCCCTGATGAAGTCCCGCGCCCCGGTGACGGGCAACCGGTAGCGGGCGAGCAACAGGTAGCGCGCGACCATCACCCGAACACGAGCCCTTCAGGGGGCGTCAACAGTGCGTGCACCGGGTCCCTCGGCCGGGGGATCCCGATGGCGTAAGGGTCGGCCTAGGGTCCCACTCGCCGGTGAGAACTCGACGCCGTACGCGCTCTTTCACCCTTGAGGAGTCAGATATGTCCGTTCGTAACACCTGGCTGGCCGGTTTCGGAATGTCCGCGGCGGTGGCCGCCCTGGTGGCCGTTCCGGCCGCGTCGCCCGCCGGGGCCGCGATGAGCGAGCAGGCGGCACCCCCGCAGCTTCGCCAGCTCTCCCTCCGGCTGGCCCACAACGCCGGCCAGCTCGCCGAGGTGCAGGGGGCATCCGTCGACAACGGTGCCGGGATCGTCCAGGCGGCCGCCTCCTTCAGCGGCAGCGCCCGCTGGACGGCCGAGGACATGGGCGGCGGCTATGTCCGCTTCGCCAATGTGAACAGCGGCAAGTGCCTGGAGGTGAAGTTCGGGGACACCGCGGACGACGCCGAGGTCGACCAGTGGACCTGTGACACCGGCAACCACCAGCAGTGGCGGTTCGTCGCCAAGGGCATCGGCTATCAGCTGGTGGCCCGGCACAGCGGCAAGTGTCTCAATGTCGGCAGCGGTGTGGGCGAGGGCAACCGCCTGGTCCAGTGGCCCTGTTCGAGCCAGGGCTGGGACAACGACCTCTGGCTGCCGGCCTGGGAGCCGGCCACCGTCTGAGCCGTCGCCTCTGATCCATCGGCTCTGATCCGTCGGCTCTGATCCGTCGGCCGGTCACAGCTCCAGCAGCGTCCGCGCGTTCCCCTCCAGGATCGCCGCCGACTGGTCGGGCGGCAGCCCGGCGTGCTCGATGTACGCCACCGCCGTACGGAAGACGTCACCGGCCTCGTACGGGAAGTCCGTCCCCAGCACGATCCGGTCCGCGCCGAACGACTCCACGGCCGCCCGCAGCGCCGGTACGTGACCGTGCCCGACACTGTCGTACCAGAGCCTGCGCGCGGCGGCGGACGGCTTCTCGGGGGTGTCGGGCGACTCCCAGCCGACCTGGTTGTCGGCGCGCTGGAGCAGCATCGGCAGCGCGCCGCCCAGGTGGGACGCGAGGATCCGCAGCCGGGGGTAGCGGCTCGGGACGCCCGCCAGGATCAGCTGCATGATCGCCGTGGTGTCCTCGATCGGCGCCCCGATCGACCAGGTCAGCCGGTGTTCGGAGATGAGCGGGGTACCGGCGCCGAGGCCCGCCGGGTGGATGTAGAGGACCGTTCCCCGGCGGTCGAGTTCGGCGAGTACCGGCGCGAAGGCGGGGTCGGTGAGCGGCTGTCCGAGTACGGATGTGGTGACGCAGGCACCCACCATGCCCAGTTCATCCAGCGCGCGGGCGAGTTCGGCGAGCGCGAGATCGGTATGGGGCAGGGGCAGGGACGCGAAGGCGAGAAAGCGGTCGGGCCACCGCCGTACCGCCTCCGCGTACTGGTCGTTGACGTACCGCGCCGCGTACAGCGCCCGCTCCGGATCGGCGAAGTGCGGCGACTGGGGCGGGGCGGAGAGCACCTGCGCGCCGACCCCGGCGGAGTCCATCAGCGCGAACCGCGCCTCGATCTCGTGGTCGGCGAGCCCGGCGCCGGTGCCGCGCTGGGTCGCGGTGTCGGTCTTCCCGTAGCCGTCGAGCAGATCGAGATACTCGTCGGTCCAGACATGCGCGTGTACGTCGATCCTCATCGCGGACTCCTCACGCTCCCCGGCCTCCCAGTGTGGGAGCGGCCCGGCCCCGCCACCCGCCCCATTAGTCCGAACGGGTGAACGATGGCCCGGGGTGACGGTGGCGCCGGTCGCCCCCGGACGTACACGGGCCTTACGAACGCCTGTCATATGAACGGCCGAACGGCCTTCTTACGTCCCCGCTCGGTACGTTCGACGGCATGGCAGTGATCGCGTTCCTCTTCGCGGACGGTGTCCCGGGCCATCACCTGGGGGTGGCGCCGATGGTCTTCACCACGGCCGGGCGCACCGTCCGCACCGCGGCGTACGAGGTACGGATCGCGTCGGCCGACGGTTCCGTCACCACCGGCGATCCGGCGCTCGCCCTGTCCACACCGTGGCGGCTCGACGCGCTCGACGGCCTCGGGCCCGCCGACACCGTCTTCCTCGCCGGCCACGACGGCTACCGCGAGCCGCCGCCGTCCGCCGCCGCCGAAGCGCTGCGCGGCTGTACCGAACGCGGCTGCCGGATGGCCGCGATCGGTACGGGGACGTTCACGCTCGCCGCCCTCGGTCTGCTCGACGGCCGCCGCGCCACCACGTCCTGGCCGCACACCCGTGAACTCATCCGCCGCCACCCGCGGGTGACCGTCGTGGCATCCGGCGACCCGGCGACCGTCGACGGCCCCTTCCACACGGCGGCCGGGATCTTCGGCGGTGTCGACCTCGCCGTCGACCTGGTGGAACGGGACCACGGGGAGCGGGTCGCGGCGGCCGTCGCCCGGCGGATCGTGATGCCGTTGTACGACCAGACGACCGACGAGACGGCCGACCGGACGACGGCGGACGCGGCCGACCCCGACCGCGAGCACGCGGCGGCGACGACGCTCGCGCCCACCCTGGAGTGGCTGACCGGCCGGCTCCACCACCCGCTGACCCTCGCCGATATCGCCGCCCACGCCCGGGTCAGCCCCAGCACCCTCAACCGCCGTTTCCGGGCCCAGACGGGTCTCTCCCCGCTCCAGTACCTGCTACGGGCCCGGCTCCACGAGGCCCGGCTCCTGCTGGAGAGCACCGCGACCCCGATCGAGAGCATCGCCCACCGCACGGGCTTCGGCTCCGGCGCCAACCTCCGCCACCACTTCCTGCGCCTCACGGGCACCGGCCCGCGCGCCTACCGCGCGGCGTCCCGCGTCCTGACGGCGACGCTGGCCAAGAGCGCGGAGTAGCAGCGGCCGGGGCGCCGACCCGGGGCCTTGCGGCACTCCACCCGTTCACCATGCCGCCGCAGCGCGTCCCCGGGCCCCCCGGCTTCTAGGCTCGCCCGATATGGAGCGCGTCCGTCCGGGTCCGCGTCGAACCGGGGCGGATCTCAGCCGGTGGCGACGGCGTTCGTACGTGTTCGCGGTCTGGTACCTCCGTATCGTCGCGTTCCTCGACCTCCTCAGCGCCGTATGGATCTCCCTCGGGAACGACATCAGACGCCACGGCGACGATGAACTCTTCACGCCCTATCTGGTGACCCCCGGGTTCTTCACCGGCGCGTTCGCCCTCTTTCTCGCGGTCACCATGCGGCGGCGCAAAAGGGCCGCGTGGCTGCTCAATCTCGCGCTGAGCGGCCTGGCGCTGGTACTGAGCGCCGTGGCCCTGGCCGTGCCCGCGTACCGCCAGCACCCCAGGACCTGGGTGGCCGCCCTGGTGACGGCGCTCTTCGTCGCGGCCCTGCTCATCGGACGGCGCGAGTTCTACGCCAAGGGCGACCGGGCCAACCCGAGGCTGGCGGCGGCCATCGGCGTGGGCGGGCTCGTGGTGGGATCGCTGCTCGCCGCCGCCATGGTCACGGCGACCAACACCGACCCCGACGCCGGACGCTCCGACTTCCTGGAGCGCTGGCACTACGGAACGCTCCGCATGCTGTCGCTGGCCTACGACGACATCCACTTCGAGGGCATCGCCACCCCGGGCTGGGCCGGGGTGCTCATCAATCTGATGAGTACGGCGCTGATCCTGCTGGTCCTGTACGCGGCGTTCCGGTCCCGCCGGGCCGTCGACCCGCTCACCGAGGACGACGAGGAGCGGCTGCGCGGCCTGCTGGAGCGGCACGGCCAACGGGACTCCCTCGGCTACTTCGCGCTGCGCCGCGACAAGAGCGTCGTCTGGTCGCCGACGGAGAAGTCCGCCGTCACCTATCGCGTGGTCGGCGGGGTGTCCCTGGCGTCCGGCGATCCGATCGGGGACCCGGAGGCCTGGCCGGGGGCGATCGACCGCTGGCTGGCCCAGGCGCGCGAGCACGGCTGGATCCCCTCCGTGATCGGGGCGAGTGAGGAGGGCGGCACCGTCTACGCCCGGCACGGGCTCAACGCCCTGGAACTGGGCGACGAGGCGATCGTCGACATCGGCGAGTTCACCCTTGAGGGGCGCGCCATACGGAGTGTCCGCCAGGCACACCACCGGGTCGAACGCGCCGGGTACACCGTCGACGTCACCCGTCACGAGGATCTGTCGCCGGACGAGATCGCCCGGCTGACCGACCTGGCCGACGACTGGCGCGGCGAGACCACCGAACGCGGCTTCTCCATGGCGCTCGGCCGGGTCGGCGATCCCGCGGACGGCCGTTGCGCGATGCTGGTCTGCCATGACGCCGCCGGCCGGCCGCGCGCGCTGCTGAGCTTCGTCCCCTGGGGCACGGACGGGCTCTCCCTGGATCTGATGCGGCGGGACCGTGACGCCGACAACGGCCTCTTCGAGTTCATGGTGCTGGAGCTGATCGGGCGCGCCGGAGACCTCGGTATCCGCCGGCTGTCGCTGAACTTCGCGATGTTCCGCGCGGTCTTCGAACGCGGCTCCCGGCTCGGCGCCGGGCCGGTCCTGCGGCTGTGGCGGGCCCTGCTGACCTTCTGCTCCCGCTGGTGGCAGATCGAGTCGCTGTACCGCGCCAACGCCAAGTACCGGCCCATCTGGGAACCGCGTTTCCTGTTGTACGACCAGAGCACCGACCTGCTGCGGATCGGCGTGGCGAGCGCCCGCGCCGAAGGCTTCCTGGAGGCGCCCCGACTGCGTGGGCGGCTCCACCGCGGATATCCGGACACCCCCCGTTGAACCGGGCGGTCGCGGTCGTCCGGCGGGAGTGGGCATCGCTGTACGGGCCCGTACGGGCCGCCCTCGTGGCCCGGGGGTGGCGGGCGATCCCGCTGACGCTCGTCTCGACGGGCCTGATCGTGCTCTTCCAGACCCTCCACAGTCGGAGCTGGGGCCGGGGCTTCGTCCAGGACATCGGGTTCGTCCGGGCCGAGGACCCGCTGTGGCTCGCCCTGGTCCGCACCCCGGCGTCCCTCTTCGTGCCCGCGCTCAGCCTGCCGGCATGGGGTTCGGTGGCCCAGGTGCTGCTGGTGTTCGGGGTCGCGGAGATCGTGCTGGGCAGGCCGCGCACCGTGCTCGCCGCCTATGTCTGCACCCTCGCGGGGACGCTGTACGCGCGGCTCGGCATCGCCATCGGCCCCGGTGGCGCGCTCGGGCTGCCGGCCTCGTACCAGCAGATCGTCGACACCGGTCCCTCGGCGTCGGTCGTGGGGCTCGCGCTGTGTGTCTGTGTGAGCCGGAGGGCGTGGTTCACCGCGGTGCTGCTGGTGGCGGCGGTCGTCGCCGAAGTGATCGTCAAGGCCAATCTGGCGGGCAAGGAGCATCTCGTGGCGATCGTGACGGCGGCGGCGCTCTGCGCGCTCGCGGCCCTGTGGCGCCGACGCCCGTCCGCCGGTGGTGACGGGGATGGGGGCGGGGATGGGGACGGGGGCGGTGGTGCGGACCGGTCCGGAGTGACTCCGGCGGGGAACTGAATCCCGTCCGGGCCGGGGGCCACGGGCCGGGTCCCCGCCCGGACCCTGTTCGGACCCGCCCGGAGTCCGCCCGGGCCCCGTTCGGAGCAAGTTCCCGCAGTGCCGGGGTGCCCCGGGCGGGGACCGGGAAAGGGAGAGGAGGGAGAGGGGAGTCAGCGGGACGCCGTGGAGTGACGGCACGTCCTGATCCCACCGGAGCAAGGGTGTGTACGCATGCCGACGCCGTCCGCACCCGGGGCGCCGCCGAAGCCGGGTCTTCGGCGGGACATCGGCCTGATCGGCCTGACCTGGACCTCCGTAGGATCCATCATCGGCTCCGGCTGGCTGTTCGGAGCGCTCTTCGCCGCGCAGGTCGCGGGGACCGCAGCCCTCGTCTCCTGGGTGATCGGGGCCCTGGCGATCACCGTGCTGGCGTTCGTCCACGCGGAGCTTGGCGCCATGTATCCGGTCGCGGGCGGCACCGCGCGTTTCCCGCACTACGCCTTCGGTACCGTGGCCGGGGCCTCCTTCGGCTGGTTCTCCTGGCTCCAGGCCGCCGCCACGGCCCCGATCGAGGTCATGGCGTCGCTGAACTACCTCAGTGTCCACGCCGACTGGGTACAGACCGGCGAGAACCGGCTGACCGCCGCCGGATACGGGCTGGCCGTCGCCTTCATGGCCTTTTTCGTCCTCGTGAACTTCTTCGGTATCCGCTGGCTGGCCCACACCAACAGCCTGGCCACCTGGTGGAAGATCGCCATCCCCGTACTCACCGTCGCCGTACTGGCGGCGACCACGTTCCACGGAGACAACTTCGGCCACCAGGGCTTCGCCCCGTTCGGCGTCGAGGGCGTGCTCTCCGCCATCAGCACCGGCGGAATCATCTTCGCGCTCCTCGGCTTCGAACAGGCGGATCAGCTGGCGGGGGAGAGCCGCAACCCGGCACGGGACATCCCCCGGGCGGTGATCGGCTCGATCGTCGGCGGCTCCCTCCTCTATCTGGCGCTCCAGGTCGTCTTCATCGGGGCCCTGCCACCCGGCTCCTTCGCCCACGGCTGGGCCGATCTGTCCTTCACCGACAAGGCGGGGCCGTTCGCCGGGCTCGCCCTCTCCGCCGGACTCGGCTGGCTCGCCGCGTTGATCTACATCGACGCGGTCGTCTCCCCGACCGGCACGGGACTGATCTACACGACCGCCGCGTCCAGGGTGTCGTACGGCCTCTCCCGCAACGGCTACGTCCCCGCGGTCTTCGAACGGACCACCCGGCGCGGGGTCCCCTGGTTCGGGCTGCTCTTCGCCTTCGTGGTCGGGCTGATCCTCTTCCTGCCGTTCCCCACCTGGCAGAAGCTGGTCGGCTTCGTCACCTCCGCCAGTGTGCTGATGTACGCGGGCGCGCCGCTCGCGCTCGGCTGCCTGCGCAGACAGGACCCGGAGCGGCACCGCCCGTACCGGCTCCCGGCCGGACTGTTCTGGGCCCCCGTCGCCTTCGTCGTCTCCAACCTGATCATCTACTGGGCGGGCTGGGACACCCTGTGGCGGCTCGGTCTGGCGATCGTGCTCGGCTATCTGCTGCTGGGCGCGTCGGCGCTGCTCCGGCTGAACCCGCACGCCCTGCGCCCCGACTGGCGGTCCGCGCAGTGGCTGCCGGTCTATCTGGGCGGAATGGGCCTGATCTCCTGGCAGGGCGGCTACTGCAGCGGCGGGCCCGCCTCGTCGGTGCCGTGCGGCGCCACCGGAGCCCTGCCCCTGTGGTGGGACATGGCCGTCATCGCCGCATTCAGTCTGCTCGTCTATTTCTGGGCGCAGTCCGTCCGCCTCCCCGCCGAGGAGGCCAGGGAATACATCGGCTCGGTCGACGTCGACGTACCGACCGGCTCCTGACCCGGGACCGGCCGGTATCGCGCACCGTCACTCACCCATGCGCGCCGATGACCCGGCCATACGCACCGCGGAGTGATATGTATCGGATAGGCATACACGCGCATAAGGGAATCCGGCGCACCAGTCGCAAGGAATTTCCTGATGATCGACGGCCGATCGGTTACTCCAGAGGAATCGTGTCCGGTGACTACTCTGCACATCTCCGTCGTGGTGCCCTGCTACAACGAATCCGAGGTCATCGAAGCCTTTCACGCCGCGCTGCTCTCCGCCATCGAGGTCACCCAGCAGACGTTCGAGGTGTGCTACGTGGACGACGGCAGCAGCGACGGCACCCGCTCCCTGCTCAGAGGTCTCTCCGACGTCGACCCGCGTATCCGCTATACCGCCTTCAGCCGTAATTTCGGCAAGGAAGCCGCCCTGCTCGCCGGTCTGCGGATGGCCCGGGGGAGCGCCGTCGTCATGATGGACGCCGACCTCCAGCATCCGCCGGCGCTCCTCCCCCGGATGTTCGAACTGCACCGGCAGGGCTTCGACCAGGTGGTCGCCCAGCGCGACCGGGCTGGTGAGGGCGTCGTCCGGTCCGCCCTCAGCCGCGCCTACTACCGGCTCGTACGCCACTGCATGGACGTCGAAGTGGTCGACGGGGCAGGCGACTTCAGGCTGCTGTCGCGCCGGGCGGTGGAGAGCGTGCTGGCGCTGCCCGAGAGCAACCGTTTCTCCAAGGGGATCTTCTCCTGGATCGGTTTCGACACCGTCAGCTTCACCTACCGGAATTGCCGGCGGGCCGCCGGGGCGTCGAAATGGGGCAGCAGACGACTGCTGAACTACGGCATCGACGGACTCATCTCCTTCAACAGCCGTCCGCTGCGCCTCGCCATCTACACCGGTCTCTGGGTCGTCCTCTCCGCCGTCGTCTACGCACTGTGGACCCTGGGAAAAGTCGCCCTGTACGGAGCCTCGGTCCCCGGCTACGCGACACTGCTGACCGCCGTCATCGCGCTCGGCGGCATCCAGCTGGTGACGCTCGGCATCATCGGCGAATACGTGGGGCGTATCTACCACGAGACAAAGAGCCGTCCGCATTATGTGATCCGCGAGACGGACGACCTCCGGGGGACGGCATCCCCCGAGAAGCACCCACCGGATACACCGGGACGGACACCGGGACCGGCATCCGAACCAGCACCCGGGCCGCTTCCCGAACCGGCTCCCGGACCGGCTCTCGAACCGGCTCTCGGGATCCTCCGGGTTCCCCGGATTTCGGAACGCACCCGGCGGCTGGCCCGCCAATTCCTCCTCTTCATCGCGATCGGCTTCGTCAACACAGCCGTCTATCTGGCCGTGTATACGTCACTGAACCGGTGGATCCCCTATCTGGCGGCGCATGTGCTGGGGTACGCGGTGAGCCTGTCGGGGTCGTTCCTCCTCAACTCGTACATCACCCTGCGGACCAGACCGACCTGGCGCGCGTTCGTCCGCTACCCCCTGTCGGGCGCCGTCGGTCTCGTGGCCGCGGGCGGACTCCTCTACCTCGCCGTCGACCATGTGGGCATGGAGGAGGACATCGCCGCCCTGGCCGCGGGAGTCCTCGTCACCCCGTTGTCCTTCCTGGTCGCCCGGTGGGCCATCACCTCCGGGGCCACGGCGAATCGTTGAAAGGCAGCACCACGCATGGTCGTCGACAGTTCCGGAACAGCCGGTCATCGGCGGACGGACCGGGCCGGGAAGCCACCGCGACAACGCCTCGCGCGCTCCGGCCGGCCGTGGACGGACCACTGGGCCCTGATCTGTTCATCGGTGCCCCTCGGTCTGCTCGCCGCGGCCATGTGGTTCGGGCGCTGGGTCCGCCCCGGCGGCGACGACTGGTGCTTTCTGCCCGTGGTCCGCGACGGCGGCCTCACCGGAATGCTCGAACAGTTCTACGTCCAGGACAACGGCCGGGTCGCCAACGCCCTGCTCGTCTGGTCCTACGCGACGTTCGGTGTACCGGGGCACCAGTGGTTCGGGCTGGTCAGCGGCCTGGTGATCCTGACCGCCTGCTGGGCCGTGACCGCGGCGGCGGTACGCGCGGCCGGGGTGACCGTGCCACGGGGCGTGCCGCTCCTGGTGGCCTCCATGGTGACGGTCCTCTTCCTCTTCGCCTCCCCCAATACGTACAAGACGTTCTACTGGCCCGCGGCCTCCGTCTCGCACACCCTGGCACCCGTGCTGGCCGCCGCGGCGGTGATCCCGCTGCTCCGGGCGCGGTCCCGGGCGGCGAAGACCGCCGCCCTGGTCACCGCCTTCCTGACCGGCGTCTTCATCGGCACCCTCTCGGAGGAGACCTCCGTCGTCGTCCTGGTCGTCCTGGCCGCCGTACTGCTGCTCGGCCGCCGGATCGTCACCGGATCGCGATGGGGCCACGTAAGGCTCTGGTGCCTCCTGGGAATCGCCGGAACGGTGATCGGCACCCTGGTCCTCGTCACGTCCCCGGGCTCACGCAACCGGCGGGAGAGCCGCGACACGGGACTGGCGTCCATGTTCGCCCCGGATTCCCTGATCGGCGCCGCGAAGGGCTTCACCCGGATCCTCGGGACCCTCCTCACCACCTGGCCCTACGCGGGAGCCGTCGCGGCCGGAATCCTGCTGGGCGCGCTCGCCACGAGGGCAGGCGCCACGACGGCGGGCGGCACAGGGGCGGGCGGCACGACGGCGGGCGGCACAGGGGCGGGCGGACGCACCGCGCCCCTGACGGGACACCTATCCCTGCTGGGCGCCGGCGTCCTGACGTTCCTCACCGCCGGCTACCTCTGCGTGCTCGCCGCCTATCCCGTCTTCGGCCCCGGCGTGGTCCTCTCCACCCGGCTGTGGAACGACTTCCTCTTCCTCTACATCGTGCTGCTCCTCGGCGCCGGCGTACTCGTCGGACACCGGCTGCGACGGCGTACACGGCGCACCGCGCCGACCCTGGTGGCCGGTACGGCCGTCTGCGGCCTGGTGTGCCTCGCCCTCGCCCTCCCCCTCGGCCGGCTCGAAGACACCATGCAGGTAAGGGCCGGGAACTGGGACCGGCAGGACCGGTGGCTCCGCACCGAGGCACAGAACGGCGCCCGCGTACTGCCCTACCGCCCCATGTACATCAGCAAGATGACGGAGCCCTTCGGCGGCGGCGGGCGGCGGCCCTGGCCGAGTGTCTGCGTCGCGGACTACTACCGAGTGGACCGGGTGACCCAGGCCCACAAGTACCCCTGGCAGTAACCACCCCGGGGCCCGGACCTCGAACGGTCCGGGCCCCGGGGAGCCGGGCCCCGAGGGCCCACCGTCACCCCCGGTAGCCGCTCCCCGCGGGGACCGGGGGCTCCGGGGCGTACTCCGGGGCGACCCGCGCCGGACGGCGACCCGTGGGCCACCACATCGCGCGCCCCAGCAGCACCGCCAGCGCCGGGACGAGGACGAGCGCCAGGACGAGCGCGGAGAGCAGGATCCCGAACGCCGTGGAGAACCCGACCTCCTGCGTCGCCGGGCTGGCCGCCAGGCTGCCGAAGGAGCCCGCGAGGACCAGGCCCGCCGTGGTGATCGCGGGCGCGGTGTGGCGTACGGCGTCCGCGACGGCCCGGCGCACCGGCACCGGCTTCGCCATCTCCTCCCGGATCCGGTCACCGATCAGGATGTTGTAGTCCGTGCCGAGCGCCACCACGAACAGGAACAGCACCAGCGGCAGGGTGAACATCACCCCCGGCCGGTCCAGCACGTTCTGGAAGAGCAGGGTCGCCGCGCCCAGCGTGGCCGCGAACCCGAGCCCGACCGCGACCAGCAGCACGATCGGCGCGACCACGGACCGCAGCAGCACCAGCAGGATCAGCGCGATCAGCCCGGCCGCGATCGGGAACACCAGCCGCAGATCCTTCTCCACGGCCTTCGAGATATCGGCGTACACCGCGGCCGTGCCGGTGATGTGCGCGTCCGTACCGTCCGGCCGGTGCTCGGCGATCGCGGCCCGTACCGGCCCCGACACCAGCTCACGCGCCTCCGGGGTGTCCGAACCCACCTTCAGTACGACTCCGATGCTCGCCGCGTCGCGGTCCGCGTCGAACCGCGCGGGCAGCACCTGCCCCACGCCATCGGTCCGCTTCAGCGCGTCGCCGAGCGCGACCACCGCCCGCTCGTCGAGGAGCTTGTCGCCGCGTACGTACACGGTGTGCGGGTCGACCGCCCCTGCGGGCATGCTCCGCGCGATCTCCTCGGCCACCGCGACCGCGTCGGTACGGTCCTGCTCCGGCAGGTCGTAGCTCATCTTCACACCCAGCGCGCCCGCCGAGAGCAGCCCCAGCAGCGCCAGGCTCCCGAAGACGTACCGTACGGGCCGGTTCGCGACCGCGTCCCCGAGCCGGGCGGCGAACCCGCCGCGCCGCTCCCGCTTCCACGCCCGCGACGGCCAGAACATGGCCCGGCCGGTGACGGCGAGGATCGCGGGCATCAGCGTCAGGCTGGCCAGCAGCATCACCAGCACGGAGACCGCGATCGCCGGGCCCAGCACCCGGAACTGTCCGAAGCTGGCGATACCGAGCGTCGCGAACGCGGCGACGATCGTCAGCCCGGCCGATGTGATGGCGCTGCCCACCTTCGCCGCCGTCGCCGCGGCCGCCTCCCGGGCGCTCACCCCGGGCCGGGCCCGCAGCTCCTCCCGGAACCGGAACAGCAGGAACAGGAAGTAGTCGATCCCGATACCGAGCAGGACGACGGTGATCAGGGACGGTACGGACGCGTCGAGCCGGATGTCGAACAGCTCCGCGAACCCGGCGACCGCGCCCGACGCGACCCCGCCGACGAGGACGCACGCGATCAGCGGCAGCAGGGCGGCGAGCGGACTGCGGAAGACGAGCACGTTCAGCAGCACGATCAGACCGATCGTCGCCGTGTGGATGATCTTCTCGCGGTCCGCGCCGGCTTCGAGGGAGTCGACGGACGAGGCGATCCCGCCGGTGAACCCGGCCCGCATCCCCGCCTCGGCGAACTCGGCGCGGGTGTCGTCGCGAAGGTCCTTGTAGACGTCCTGGAGCCCGGGGTCGTTCATATTGCCGGTGAGGGAGAGGCTCAGCAGCTGGAACGTCCCGTCGGGCGCGGTGGTCCCGACCGCCAGCCGCGGCTTCTGCGAGTGGTCCTCCATCAGCGGCATCTCGGGCTTCGCCGCCTCGATCCGCCGGTCGGCGACGACCCGGACGACCTCGGCGATCCGCTCCCGGTCGGCGGCGGTCAGCTTCTTGTCGTCGGTACGGGAGACGAGCACGGTCGCCGCGTTGCCGTCCGGCTTGGCGCCGAACTCCTCCTCGGCGACGCGCAGCGCCGCGGCGGAGTCGTACCCCTTGGGCAGGAAGTCACCGGCCTGCGAGTCGGTGGCCTTGTACATCAGGGACTGGCCGACGACGCTCAGGACGAGGCCGAGGAGCACCCAGACGCCGATCGTCAGCCAGCGGTGACGCGTGGCGAATGAAGTGACACTACGGATCATGGTCTTCTGCGGCCTCTTCCGGAGACGGGGGTGGGGGAACGTCTCCAGCACATCAATCCGGGCCCCGGCCGGGCATCGTGCGCGGGAAGGGACACCGTTCGGGACCGGGGTACGGGGCGGGGCGCGGGCAGTACCGGAGTACCGGCCGGGAATCCGCCGGGGTGGTGAGAGGCGCGTACGGCGGCCGTGATCGGATGGTGGGGACGCGCGGGAGGTGCGGTGATGGCCGGTGACGGCGGCGGGAACACGGGCGCCGGTACGCGTAGGACCGGCGGCGGGAACGGTTACCCGGGTACGCGGACGACCGGCCGCGGGGACGCAGACCCCGGTACGCGGACGACCGGTGGCGGGGACCCCAGTACGCGGACGACCGGCCGCGCGTCCCGGCTGCGGAGCTGGTACGCCCGCCACGGCGCCCGCCGGGGCCTGGCGTCCGACACCCTCTCCTGGCTCCGCAACGACGTCCTGCTCCTCGCCGTCGCGGCGCTCGACCTGACCGACTACCTCGCATCCGCCGAGCACGAGGGACGCCGGATGCTCCCGGGCGGCGCCGCCCTCGTCGTCCTCACGGTCCTGCTGCTCCTCCCCCGCCGCGGCTCACCGCTCCGCACCTTCACGGCCCTGGCCGTCGCCCAGACCGCGGCGGGCCTCTTCGTCCCGACGTACCACGGCCTGGGCGCCGCCATGATGCTGGCGCTCTACGGCGTCGCCAGGACCGTGGACCGGGCGACCCTGGTCTGGGCCTGCGCCCTCGCCCTGAGCACGAACGCGCTGCGCGCCCTCGCCTCCGACTCGCCCGCCGAGCTCGTCCTCTCCGACGTGGTCGCCATCGCGTTCGTCGTGCTCGTGGCCGGCTGGGTCCGGCGCTGGCGGCGGCAGACCGAACTCACCCGCAGACTGCTCGCCGAACGCGCCGTCGCCGACGAGCGGCGCAGGATCGCGCGGGAGCTGCACGATGTGGTGGCCCACCACATCACCACCGTCTATCTGCTGTCCGGCGGGGCGCGGACGATGCTCGACCACGATGTGGCGGCGTCCCGGGAGGCGCTGCTGACGCTGGAGTCGTCGGCGCGTTCGGCGCTCGGGGAGATGCGGGAGCTGCTGGGCGTGCTCCGCAGCGACGAAGGCCCCGACGAGCCGGGTGGCGCCGCGCCGTCGGAGCCGCAGCCGGGGGCCGCCGACATCGCCGGTCTCGTCGCGGGCTCGGCGGCGGCCGGGCTCCCCGCCCGGCTCTCCGTCACCGGCGGCCCGCCGCCCGCCCCCGTACCGGCGACGACGGGTCTGACGCTGTACCGGATCGTGCAGGAGGCGCTGACCAACGCGCGCAAGCACGCGGGGGACGGCGCGCGGGCCGAGGTCAGGCTGGCGTACCGGCCCGGGGAGGTGGCGGTGGAGATCACCGACGACGGCCGGGGTCCGCGCCCCCGGCGGACGGCGTCGCCCCTGGCCGGCGGCGGGTACGGTCTGCTGGGAATGCGGGAGCGCGTCGCCGTGCACGGCGGGACCTTCGAGGCGGGCGCGCGGCGGGCCGGCGGCTTCCGAGTGGCGGCGACGGTACCGCTGCCGCCGTCGTGACCGGGCCCGCCGCCCCTGCCCCCCACCTACCGAGGAGCGACTCCCCGATGACCCCCCTGCCTCCCTTGGCCCCCCTGACCGTCCTGATCGCCGACGACCAGCCGCTGGTACGTACCGGTCTGGCGCTGATCCTGCGGGCGGCGGCGGGCATCGAGGTGATCGGGGAGGCCGGGAACGGCGAGGAGGCCGTCGCCGAGGCCCGCCGCCTGGGCCCGGACGTGGTCCTGATGGACATCCGGATGCCCGTACTCGACGGCGTCGGCGCCACGGAACGCGTCGTCGCCGAGGTGCCGGGCTGCCGGGTGCTGGCGCTGAGCACCTTCGACATGGACGAGTACGTGATCCGCGCCCTGCGCGCCGGGGCGTCCGGCTTCCTCCCCAAGGACGTCTCACCGGAGGAGCTGGCCGCCGCCCTGCGTACCGTCCACACCGGTGACGCGGTGGTCGCGCCCCGCCTCCTCACCCGGCTGATCGGCGCCTTCGTCACCGCCCCGCCCCTGACGGCGGACCTGACCGGCCTCACCCCGCGCGAGCTGGAGATCCTCCGGCTGATCGCGTCGGGCCTCGACAACGCGGAGATCGCGGCGTCCCTGGCGATCGGCGTCCAGACGGTGAAGAACCACATTACGAACGTCTTCGCCAAACTGGGGGTACGGGACCGGGCGCAGGCCGTCATCGCGGCCTACGAGTCCGGCCTGGTCCGGGCCCGTCACACCCCCTGAATCGTCAGACGGCGGCGCAGGGGCACTCGCGGTACTCGAGCCCCAGCTCCCGGTCGACGGGAACGCTGGTCCGGGTCGCGGCGGCCGTCACCGCCTCCCAGGAGCCGTACTTGGCGTACAGCTGATCGGCGGTCGGGCCCAGCGGGTTGCCGTACTTCGCGATGTTCCGCTCCTCCAGCCGCCGGACCTCCTCGGGGCTCATCCCGGCCCGGGTGATCTCCTTGGCGTCGTTGCGGAGCTGCACCATCCGCCGGGCGATCTCCTCCTCCGACGCCCCGGCGGCCCGCAGCTCGCACTCCTCGCGGTCCATCGCCATCAGCAGCCCGTGGTACGCCCTCCGGATATCGCGGGACTTCTCGCGCTCCTCCGGGGTCTTCGCCCGGATCTGACAGACCACCGGCTCCGGGCTGTCGCAGGGCCCGGTGCTCGGCGGCTCCTGCGACACGGGCGCGACGACGACCGACCCGCAGGCCCCGGTGGAGGGCGCGCAGACGGCGGCGTGGGCGGCCCCCGCGCCGGGGAGGAGGACGGCCTGCGCGGCGAGGAGGGCGGCGACGGCGACACCCCGCGCGAGCCCGCGAGAACGCCGATGACGTCGGTTACGGATACTGATCATGGACCGCATCCTGGGCCCGCAGGCCGGGCGTGCGGGCCCGTAACACCCGGGATTCCCCCGTCCGTATGACGCCCCGCCCCTGAAAAACGGGGCGCGTCCCTCACCGCCCCCTCTATACGGTCGGGCGCATGGCTGACGAGATCTTCGAGGACCCGCGACTGGCCTCCCTCTACGACCCGCTCCACTCCGACCGGGACGACCTGGACGCCTATCTCGCCATGGTGGCCGAGTTCGGGGCGCGCCGGGTACTGGACATCGGCTGCGGTACGGGGGTGTTCGCCCTGCTGCTCGCGGACCGCGGGATCGACGTCACCGGGGTCGACCCGGCAGGCGCGTCGATCGATGTGGCGCGCGGGAAGCCGGGCGGGGACCGGGTGCGCTGGATCCACGGCGACGCGACCGCCGTCCCCGTGTCGCCGCCGCCGGGGTTCGACCTGGCGACGATGACGGCGAACGCGGCCCAGCAGATCACCGACGACCCCGGCTGGGCCGCCACCCTCCGCGCCGCCCGAGCCGCCCTGCGCCCGGGCGGCCGTTTCGTCTTCGAGACCCGCGACCCGGCGCGCCGGGCCTGGGAGGCGTGGAACCGTACGGAGTCGTACGAGGTCGTATCGGTACCCGGGGTCGGGGAGATCGAGAGCTGGTACGACGTCCTGGACGTCACCGAACCGCTGGTGACGTTCCGTCAGACCCTGATCTTCCGCGCCTCGGGCGACGTACTGACCTCGGACTCCACCCTCCGCTTCCGCTCGCGCGACGAACTGGCCGCGGACCTCGCGGCGGCGGGCTTCCCCGGCCACGAGATCCGGGACGCCCCGGACCGGCCGGGCCGTGAGTTCGTCGTGGTCGCGGAGCGCCCGAGGTGACGCCCGGGGTGACGCCCGGAGCGACGTCCGGGGTGACATAGCCCACAGAACGCGGAAGCGCTTGCCGACTTCGCCTCTCACCGTGTGCCGCAAATGACGTATACCGTCTACTGACCCGCCGTATGGTATGGACCAGTTGCCCGCATTGCTCGACAGCATGTTCGCAGCTCAGAACAGTCAAGTCCGGGATTCACCGGAATTAACCCCACGTCAAATGCCGAACCGGCCAAGGATTGACGTCCCGCTTTGCGTTCGCCGACGCCGCTCGGGGTCGGGTTCCGGATTCGGAAGCCGGTAAGCTCTTCCCAACATCTTCTTCAAGGCCAACAGGCCGGTCGACGCACTCGATCGGGGCCGATCGGGCTCCCTGGCCGAGAGGAAGGTGCTGCGTTATGGGCGATCCGCCGAAGGGCGGAGAACGTACCAACCGGAAGTTCGTCAAGAAGGTCGCCGTCTGGCTGACGCTTCAGGCACTCGGTGCCTGGCTGCGGCGTCAGCTCTTCGACAACCATCTCTGACGCGCAAAAGGCCCCCTGTTGACGCAGAGGGCCCTTTCCGGGAGGTCACTCCCACACGCAGGCCCTGTGCCCCCGCCAACGGAATCGCGAACCGTGGAGGTGCAGGGCCTCTTTCTTCACCTGTACACGTGGACCGTAAGTCCTGAACCGTGCGGTCGGCGGCTCCTAACATCGCGTGTTTCAACGAGCGCATCCACCAGTTCTGCCACTAAAAGAAGCGACAGACCAGGTCATGCTCCCGGTAAATGCGCCGAAGTCGGGCCCGCCTGCTCGGAATGGTACCCCTAAAACGGTCCTGCTGACGAGAAAGAGCAGGTAAATGGCACGGGGCCTCAGCGATTTCAATCCGGCGGCACTGCGTATGTACCGAACGAACCTGTACCGGGATTCGGCGCGTGGACCGATGACGGCGGAGGCGCTCGCCCGGGCGGTCGGGGCGACGAAACCGCAGATCCTCGCCTACGAGAACGGGCACCGAGTGCCTGATCCGCCCCGGGTGCGGGCGCTCGCCCAAGCCCTGCGGGTCCATCCGTGGCAGTTGATGAACTTCGGGTCGAGGGACGCCTGGACCCTCGCCGATCTGCGCCGCGCCGCCGGACTGCGCGCCCGGGACGTCGTCGGCATCCTGGAGGTGTCGCCCAAGAACTACCGCAGGTTCGAGACGGAGGGCATCGTGCCCAGCCGCCGCCCCCGGTTCGTGGACGACGTCGCCACCGCCATGGGGATGCCCCGGCGGGCGGTCGAGCGCGCCATGGACCGGACACCGGCCGTACAGCTCCGCCGGACACGGGCCTTCGAGCTGGTCGTCGCCATGGCGGAACGCTACGTACCCCTGCCGGGACAGTGGCGCGGCCCCGCCCTCACGGACCCCAACCTGATCGAGCTGGCGACCGCCTACGGCCGGCCGCCGCAGCGCATACGCCGCGTCCTCACCTACGAGTTGGGCGAGCTGCGGCAGAAACTGGTGCGCGCCCAGCGGGAGCGGGTCATAGCCGACTACGACACGGACCGGAAGCGCCAGGCCGGGGCCCAGCTCGCCCTCGACCGGTGGAACGAGATGTACAACCGCAGCCTGTACCGCATCCCGGGCCGTCTCGAACGGTTCCACCGCTCCGCCCAGCCGTCGGACGTCTGGCAGCTCCTGGTCGACCTCGTCAACACCGATGCCACGGTCCGCTCCGAGACCGGCGTCTGGGCCGTCACCGGGCTGCTGCACCGGGATCCCCGGGTACTGCCGCCGCATCTCGTCGAACAGTCCACCGTGGACGACATCCCCGTCTGCCGGTTGTCGTCGTCGGGCGCGAACCACGTGGGCGCCTTCGCCGGGCTGTACGCGGCCCTCTATCCGGGGGTCCGCCGCCCGTCGCGGTCCGGAGTCCGCTCCACCGCCCAGCTCCCCGTCCCCGGCCCGGACACCTTCACCCTCCCCGGCCGCCCCGAACGTCTCGCCGTACCCCAGCCGGCGCTGGAGACGGCCCGCGCGGTGGCGACGAGCACCAAAGGAGTCATCTCCGTGCCCCTGAGCAACCGTTACGTCCTCATGGTGGGCAAGCGCTCCCTGTCGTCCCTCGGCAGCGACGACCTCCACGCCGCCGAAACTCCCGATTGACGACCGGGCCGCGCCGGTAGAGTCACCGCACGCCGACCACCCCGGGGAACACCACCACCATGACGATCACGCTCACCACCCCGACGCCCGACGCCCTGCACCGTGCCGTGACCACCCTCCGGGAGTGGCAGCACGACGAGTCCCCGACCCAACTCCACCCCGGCGACCTGGGCTGGTACTGGCGTACGGGCACGGAGGCCACGGCCGCGGCGGTCAGAATCTGGACCAGCTCCGGCCGCGTCCTCGCCATCGGTCTCCTGGACGGCCCCGACCTGTTCCGCCTGACGACGGCCCCGGACGCGTACCAGGACGGGGAGCTGGCCCGCCGCTTGGTGGACGACATCACCACCCCGGCGCGCGGAGTACTCCCCCCGGGCCGGGTGAACGTCGAGACCCCCGAGGGCACGCTGGTCCGCGAGTCGCTGTCCGAGGCGGGCTGGCCCCTGGACGACCCGTGGACCCCCCTGATCCGCGACCTCACACCCCCGGTCCCGGCCCCGGACCCGGAGCTACGGATCGTGACCGTCGGCCCCGACCTGGCGGAGGCGTTCACCACCACCCACCGCGCGGCCTTCCGGGGCTCGCCGTTCACCACCGACCGCTGGCACGCGATGGCGACGGGCTCCCCGTTCACCGAGGCCCGCTGCCTCCTCGCGTACGACACCGGGGACGAGCCGGTCGCCGTGGTGACGGTCTGGTCGGCGGGCCCGTCCCGCCCCGGCCTGCTCGAACCGATGGGAGTCCACCACGCCCACCGCCGCCGGGGTTACGGCGAGGCGATCAGCGTCGCGGCGGCGGCGGCACTCCGCGACCTGGGCGCGTCGAGCGCCCTGGTCTGCACCCCGACCGCGAACGTCGCGGCGGTCGCCACCTACAAGTCGGCCGGCTACCGGGAACGCCCCGAGATCCGGGACCACTACCGGCCCGTGTGACAGGGGGCTGCCGAGGTCGCGGGCGATGTCATACGCGGCCGTCCGCAGCCACCCCGAGATAGCTCAGCTCGTCGGGCACGGGACCCGGGAATGCCGCACCGGCGTGCTGTGGGCAGGCGTATCGGACGGCTCCGGCGTGGGAGTCGATCTCGACAGCGGCCGGAGATTTCCGTCCGCAGACGATGCAGGGGGCGCTGGTCGGGGGTGGCACTGCCTGGATCAGGCTGTCGCGGTTCATCGGCGGAGCAGTCCGGGTGGGAGGGGCAGGTAGGTGCCCGGGGGCAGGACGTAGAGCTTGCGGCGGGATCGGGTGGCTTGTTCGCGGGCGTGGAGGATGGCCTGGGCCTGTTCTTTGGTGGGGCTGGTCCAGGGTGTGCGCCAGGGGTCGGGGCGGGTGAGGTGTTCGGCGGTGTGGCGTCCGGGCTCGGTCCGAGGCGGCGCCAGAAACCGCAGGGCGCGTTCGAGCAGGCGGACGATAAGGTCGCGCATGGTCGTTCAGCTCCCTCTACGAGCTGAAGGACGAGTCCCGGCGGGACCGTTGGAGCGCGGCTCGGGCCTCGGTCTCGACCGGCATCGGGTCGGTTCCGGTGGCGATGCGGCGGAAGGCTTCGGCTTGCCAGTGGTGGGGGAGTCGGCGGATGCGGTGGGCGAGTTCGGGTGCGTCGATGGTGCGCAGGTGGATGTAGTCGGGCGGGGGTGGTGGTTCGCCCTTTTCGGCGTACGTGGTCGCCGCCGCGAGGGTTTCGGTGAGGGTGGGGCGTTCGGGGTGGCGGGTGCGGGCACCGTGGTGGAGGTCCCGGAGCACGGCTGCTCGCCAGGCGGCTGGGAGGTTGCCCCATTGGCGGGCCGTCTCCACGGCCAGCAGGGCGTTCTGCGCGCGGTCGGGGTCGGCCTCGGGCCACCGCCCGGCGCCGCGTGGGTCGTAGAGGGCGGCGAAGTGGGCGGCGTCCATGCACAGGGCCGTAATCCTGGGCCCGTACGCCTCCACGCACACCTCCAAGGGCCAGGCCCGGCCGATCTCCCGCGAGTCCGCCGCACACCAGTCGGCAGCCGCCCGGATATGCCCGGGAAGCCCCTCCCACACCCCGGACGAGACCAGGGCGCCCCGCACCAGCGGCCCCACCTCCCCCGCCAGCTCGGCGACGACCGGCCACTCCTTCAACCGCCAACACCCCAAAGCGTCCAGTAGACGACGCACATCTTCGAACTCCGGAACCCGTCGGGACGGAGCGATTTCGGGGGCGGGACGGATCGGGGACGCAGACACGTAGGTACCTCTTACCTTCGCAGGCGATTCAGATGAAACATCACCATCAGTAAGGCAAGGGTCGCGCTCCGCGCGTACGCTCAACAGGTCCTGAGCCTTAACAAGCAAAGAGTTAAGGCGGTTTGAGCCTTAGGGGGCTCCATGGCGATGGAGAACGATCACGGCCGGCCCGAGCCGACGTCCAGCCTGCTGGCCTTCTTCGGCTCCCGCCTGCTGAAGCTGCGAATCGAACATGGCTGGTCCCAGAACGAATTAGCGACGAAGGCCCACACCACGGGCGCGATGATCAGCTACGTGGAACACGCCAAGCGCGTACCGTCGGCGGACTTGGCCCAAGACCTCGATCGGGCGTTCGGAACCGAGTTCTTCGCAGAGTTCTACCCGCTGGTGGTTCGGTACGCGTATCCCTCCTGGTTTCTGCCATATGTAAAGCTGGAGGAACAAGCGATCGGGATCCGAATGTTCGACAGCCAAGTCGTTCCCGGGCTGCTACAGACCGAAAGCTATGCCCGCGCGACTCTGGCGGCCATGCGCCCCGATAGCCCGGACGACCTGCTGGCCGCACGTATGACGCGACAGACGCTCTTCGAACGAGATGATCCGCCGTACTGCTGGTTCATCATCGATGAGCAAGCGTTGAGGCGAAACATCGGCGGACTCGACGTCATGGCCGCACAGCTTGAGCGCCTTCTGGTGCTCGGCCGTGAACCCAGGATCGTCATCCAGATCGTTCCGGAAGAAGTAGCCGCGCACCCTGGCTTGGCGGGCCCCTTCACACTCTTGTCCTTCGATCAAAGCCGAGAGCAGGGGAGCGGGAAGCCTCCTCATGATGTCCTCTACGTGGACGGCTTCTCCCAGGGTAGGACAGCACTGGAAAGAGAAGAGGTGACAGCGGCGACGCGTGCATATGATCTGCTCATCAGCTACGCGCTGTCGCCGGAGGCATCGGCTGAACGCGTCAGTGCACACTTGGAGAAGATGAGATGAATCCAAGCAAGTTGTGCATTTCCTGGCACAAGTCCAGCTATAGCAGCCCGAATGGTGGGCAGTGCCTTGAGGTAGGCAAGGGAATCCCCGGCATCGTCCCCCTCCGGGACAGCAAGCGCCCCGACGGCCCCGTCATCATGCTCACCCCGAAGGCATGGGCCGGGCTCGTCGCCCTCGCCCGGGGAACCGACCTGTAGCGGAAGGGTCGGCGAACGGAACACGGGCCGGGCGTCACAGGTCGCTCCCGCCGAACGGGATACCCTCGCACCGACGACGCCCGGCCCTACAGCCGCCCAGTAACCGTGATCTCGTAGACGATCTAGCCTGGTGACGCCTTCGCGGCCATCAGGGCCCCTGTAACTCAGCCACGTGCTAGGCCACTTGGAGCAGGCGAGATGAATCCGAGCAAGTTACACGTCTCCTGGCACAAATCCACCCACAGCACAAACGGTGGCAATTGCATCGAATTTGGTAAGGGGCTCCCGGGCGTCGTCCCCCTCCGCGACAGCCAACGCCCCCAAGGCCCCATCATCATGCTCACCCCCCAGGCATGGGCCGGGCTCGTCACCCTCGCCCGGGAAGCCGACCTGTAGACAGCCGACGAGCCGGGCGTCGCACGTGGTTCCCGCTGAGCGGGACGCCCCTCGCACCGACGACGCCCGGCCATACGGCCGCCCAGCAACCGGGACCTCGTAGACGATCTCAGAGACATCCCGGCGGGGCGGTGATGTTCAGGATGTGTACTCGAGCTCAGTCACTGCGGCCTCACGTACGGCGAGAGCCAGTTCCTCCAGATCGAGGCCGTTCAGGTAGTTCACAAGCGCCGTACGAGTCTCTTCCAACCTGCCGACGAGCCCGGCACCGCCGAGGGCACCCGGCAGGACTACGCCACGGAACTCCTCGTGCCCGATGGCTCCCGCGATCAGCTTCTCAGCCAGCCACACGGATGTGCGTTCCCGAAGGGCGAAGGTCAGGTGGACACTGTCCTCGTCGGAGTCGACGACGTGGGGGTTATGGACCCAGCCCCGTGGGAGCAGGAGTGACTCGCCGGCCCTGAGGTCGATCTCCATGTCCGCCCCAGCCGCCTCCCATGCCGGGATGAAGTGGTCCTTCCACACCCGGAAGCTCTCGTTGTACTCCCGCATGGGAGCCGAGACCTGCGGCTGCCAAAGCTGCCATCGCTTCGTGCCCGAGATCTGGACGATCAAGGCCATCTGCTGATCCCAGTGATGGCGGAGCCCCTGCCCGCCGGGGGGAGTCAGAAAGGCATGGATGTAGTTCGAGTATCCGGTCTCCGACTGAATCGCTGCGGAGATCCGCGACAGTGCCGGCACGACCCGTTGAAGGTTGCCGAGCCGGATGGTGTGACCCTGCTCGTACAGCCGGGCAAGCTTGGTGCGGTCCGTCCGGCCGTTCGTCATGTACGCGTTCTGGTTCAGCGACGGGTTGGGGGCCTTGACGACCGCGATCTCTCCGGCCGGGACACACCCGGTACGGACGTAGTCGCGGATGGTCTCCGCAGTGACGTTCTCATCGAGGGCCTCCCTGTCACGGACGTAAACACGGGGCTCATCCGGCCACGACGTCAGCAGTTCGGTGACACCATCCTCGGGCAGTAGGACACGCAGCGACATGCGGCGACTCCTTACGACGGCGGGAGCGGGCAGGGGATCTCCGGGTGGAAGCGGTTCGGACAGCACACGACGGAGAACGAGATCAGGTTCTTCGACGGTGTGTAGTACACCCAGCTCACATCGACGCCACGGGGCAGTACATCGGTGGTGTAGTCCAGCTTGATGTCCAGGCCGTGGTACGTCTGGGATCCATCCACAGGTTCGAACGGTGGGTTTGCCTCGTACTGCTTTGTCAGCCAAGCCAGTGCGATACCCATGTCGGCCCAGGTTCGGTCAGCAGCGGCCTGGTTCCGCTTCATCAGCCAATGGCCGGTCATGGTGGGCGGCATATCACTCGTCTGGAACTCGGCGGCAGCCTCGCGGTACCGGTCGAGCACCGCCCGTTGCTTCTTGTCCTCGGGATCCAGTACCGACGGCGGACCGTTGGTATGCGGGGGCCTGCGGCCCCCCTCCTTGCCGTATACAGCAGATGGGCCGATCCATGGCCCGTACCCGTGCCAGTGCCCTGACCAGCTCATTTATGCCCTTCTGGGAGGGTGTCGAGCCGCCCCTTGCGAGCTGGCGGCCCGAGCGGTGCATGGTGGGGAGGGCTCAGGTTAGAGCGTCAGCCCCTGCATCCTGGCGTAACCGCGGACGAAGTCGTTCAGCTCCTTCGCGGTGAAGCGCAACTCGACTCCGGCACCCTCGGGTTTGTTGTCACGGAGGACGAAGGCGGACACCGCGCCGGGGATCACGCCGATCTCGACGCACGATTCGTGCTCGCCTCCGAGGTTGCCGCCGCAGAAGCTGTGGAACTCCGCCCCCTGGAGAGGGAGGTCGTAGAGGGAACTCATGGGATGGTCCTCCTGGTGTCGGGTGTACGGAGAATCGTTCTGTGCGGGTGCCCGAGCCTGCAGGAACCCTGAAGCCCCGTCCCGCGCGTGCCGACGCCGACCGCCGTGGTGCCTCCCGATTCCGCCGTGCGACGTCCACGACAACGTAGGACGGGGATCAGCCAACTCCCAAGGAATTTGCGCGAGTTTGCGGCACGTTCGTTGACTAGGTCGAACACCTCGCCGAGCATCGAAATGTCGCGCAAACCCATGCAAGGCAGCGGACGGAGAACAGCCATGAAGCTACGGTTCCTTGGTAAGAACTCCACCCCGGGAGACAGCCCCACCCTGTACGCCAGCGACCAGGACAGCTACGTCGTCCAGGGCTGGAAGGTCTACGCGAACGACTTGCTGATGCGGCTTGAGGTGCCCGAGGGACACACGGTCGTCGAGGTGCCCACCGAGCTCTTCGAGCACCTGACGAAGGACGGCCTGCCGTCCGGAGAAATCAAGGTCTTCGCGGCCCCGATCATGTTTCTCACCGAGCAGGGAACGTGCATCGTCCAAGGCCCGCAGATGCACGACGCCGAAGCCCTGAGTCAGATGCGCATGCCCGATTATGAGACCTGCGTCGAGGTGTCGAAGTCCTCGATCACGGCCCTGCTGAAGGAGAACAGTGGACCTGATCACCAGCGCCCAGCGTGACGAGCTGTTCCACACGTTCCGGCAAGACGCCTTCCACCTGGAGCTGCGGGACGACTACGGCTCGCCCGTCGAGGACACGCCCTATGCCCGGTGGCAGAGGGGCGAGCCCGATGACTACGTGTGGCTGGATCCGTGGATGGCGCTCATGAAGCGCGTCACCGGCGAAGGTAAATCGGTGCGCCGGATCCGCGTCGTCACGGAGCCGCACTCCCGGTACGTGGGGTGGGAGCATTCCTTGACGCGGCTCAACCAGGATGCCGGCGAGGACATCCGGTGGTTGCCACGACACCGGTTGCCGGAAACCATCGCCTTCCCGGTGGCGGGCAACGACTGGTGGCTCTTCGACGACCGCCTCCTCGCCGTGGGCCACTTCGACCAGGACGGCCGTGTCCTCGGATCCGAACTGATCGAGAATCCGGAGACCGTCGCGGAATGCATCCGCGTGCGAGACCTCCTCTGGACCATGGCCACTCCCCACCGCGAGTACAAGCCCTGATCGATCAGTGAGCGCAGAAGCACAGTCGCAACGACAAGCGCTGGGTGCCCGGCTGCGAGGGTTCCGCAAGGACGCGGGGTTCTCAAGTGGGCGGGCATTCGCGCGGGCGACGGGATGGGCCGAGTCCAAAGTCTCCCGGATCGAGAACGGCCGGCAGAACGCCGGAGAGGGTGACATCCGCCTGTGGTGTGCCCTGACCGACACCCAGGAGCACGTCGGCGATCTCATCGCCACGGCCCGGCATATCGAGGAACTGTGGCTCGAGTGGCGCCGACAGCTGGCCAACGGAGCCGCGCCGAGGCAGCAGAAGGCGTTGCCGGTCTACTCCAAGACGACGTTGTTCCGGATCTGGCACCCGACATTGATCTGGGGGTCACTCCAAACGGCGGAGTACGCGGCGGAGACCTTCAAGCAGGTGATCGAGTACTACGGCATCCCGGACGACATGGAAATGGCGGTCGCCAAGCGACTGGAGCGACAGAAGTACCTCCACCAGGGCAACCGGATCTTCAATGTGCTGCTCGCCGAGCAAGCCCTCTACAGCAACTTCGGCGGGCCGGATGTGATGATCGGGCAGCTGGACCGCCTCCAGGCGATCATGGGTCTACCAAGAATGAGTCTCGGCCTGATCCCGAAGTCGGCACCGATGCACATCTGGCCCGGCAACTCCTTCTCCATGTTCGACGACAAGCTCGTTCTGGTCGAGACCTACTCCGCCGAGCTCTCGGTGACGCAGCCGCGAGAGATCGCCCTGTACGCGAAGGCATTCAAGCTCCTGCAGAGGTCGGCCGTCCACGGCGCCAGGGCCAGGGCGCTCATCACCCAGGCAATGCGGCATCACGACCGGCGTTAGCAACCAACCAGGGAGGCACGACGCATGGCGGACACAGCAAATTGGCACAAAAGCTCCTACACAGGAACCGAGAGCTGCGTCGAAGTCGCTGACAACGACCCCGGCGTCATCAGAGTCCGCGACAGCAAACGCCCCCACGGCCCCGTCATCATGCTCACCCCCCAGGCATGGGCCGGGCTCGTCGCCCTCGCCCGGGAAGAAGGCCCGTAAGACTTCCGGCTACGACGCCCGAGGCGCCCCGTACCAGCGCCACTTCGTCAGACGCGGATGGCCGGGCAGTTCGGCGCGGCCCGTGGCCCAGAGCAGGGTGGGCCACGGAGGCGTGGTCGTCGGTGCGTCGGGGAACAGGCGGGTGAGTACCCGGGTACACAGGTCGGCCGGTGGGGTCCAGTCGAGGTCGAGGCCGGAGGCCAGGTCGTGGGTGTGGACCAGGGTCTCCACGATTCCCATCGCGGCGAAGCCCTCCGGGTCCGACGCCCCGTGGGAATGGTGGGCGCGAACGTGTGGCGGGGTCGTGCGGACCATGGCGACCAGGAGCGCGCCGCTCGCCTCCAGGACCTGCATCAGGCCGGCGGGGCCCGCCGCGCGGTCCGCGTGGATCGCGTTCGCGGGGCCGCCGGGGCGACGGGGTGCCCAGACGAAGGGGACCTCTCCCGCCATCGGCGGGTTCCTGGGGGCGATCTGTGCGGCGTAGGCGAACAGGTCGTCGCTGAGATGCTCGGCCGTCTCCCAGCAGTCCCACTCCAGCGACCCGGCTCTCCGGTCCCAGGCGTCCGGGGGCGCTTCCCGAAGGGTGGCGACGGCGAGTTGGACGGCGTGGTCGAGATCGTCGGCGGTGACGGGGGACGGGGTGGTTTCCGCTGCTCCGGGCATGGCAGGAACTCTAAATCCACTCGCGGGTACGGCCCCGATGCATCACCATCGGTCGTCGCGGCACGGCGACGTACGAGGGGGTACGCATGGGACAGGCACAGGGTTTCGGCTACGAGCGACGCGGCGACGGCTCCGTCGAGATCCGGCACCACGGCCGGTCCGCTGCCGTCCTGCGCGGCGGCCGGGCCGCCCGGTTCGTCCAGGAGGCCACGGCCGGGGACGAGCAATTGGTGATGGCCCGCTGGACGGGGAACTACCGACGCGGGAACGAGCGCACGGCCCGGCGGCATCCCCGTAATGCGGCCCGATCCTGACGCGTGACAGCGCCCGTGGAGCGGGCCGCTTCGGCGAGGCCGGTGAGCAGGGGCAGGATCGCCGAGCCGGTGAAGACTCCGGTGTGGACCTCGACCGACGCGTCGCCGAGGACAGGGCGGGCGACTGTGACCCGGCTCGGGTCCCGTCGCGGCGAGGTGGCCGCTTCGTTCCTCGCGCCGATTTCGCCGCCCTGTCACGTACAGCCCCCGACATCGCCCCGGAGGCGTTCCGAGCGGACCAGGACGCGGCTGCCGAACAGGAACCGGACGATCCCTACACCCGCTGAGAGGCTGCGGGTCGCCCTGTACGAGTCCCGCAGACCGTCGGCCCGTCACGAACCCCTCGGCGCGTGCCTCTCCCGCAATTCCTCGAACCGCGCCAGCTCCGCAAGCGCCGCGTCCCGGTGGCCCAGGTCGAGGGCCGTGGTGGCGCGGGCGTGGAGGTAGATGGCGTCCTCGCGGACCGCGCACGGGAGGCGGCTGTTGAGCAGGGCGCGCAGGCCCACGCTCAGGAAGAGATTCGTGGTGTAGCGCCAGTCGGGCTCGATCCAGCCCAGTGCCTCGCGGCGGATGTCGTCCAGGTAGTCGCGGACCTGGCCGTCCGCCTCCGCCGGGGCGGGGGTGTGCGGCTGGTGCGGGTGCGGGGTCAGGTCGTCCGCCCGGGACCTCAGGGCGGCGACCGCGTCCTCCGCCGCGTCCAGGTCCGCGACCGTCGCGGTGAAGACCTCCGCCGACAGGCGCAGCGCCTCGCGGGCGACGGTCTCGTCATCGGTGGCGTACGCGATGAAGGGGGCCAGCGCGTTGGCGTCGCGGCGCAGGGTGGCCAGGCGCCATGCCTCGTACGGGTCGATCAAGAAATACCGCCTCGGGAACCGGGAACCGGAAGTCAGGAGGCGGGAATCGTCGCAGGCTCGTGGAGTTCGAACCAAATGCATTTCCCCTCGCCCTGCGGGTCGACCCCCCACGCGTCCGCCAGCATCTCCATGAGGACCAGGCCGCGGCCGGAGGAGGCGAGCTCGCCGGGGCGGCGGCGGTGGGGGAGTTCGTCGCTGCTGTCGGCGACCTCGACGCGCAGGACGCGGGTCTGCTGCGGGGTGGCGCCGTTGCTGGTGGTGATGCGGGCGACGAGGAACGCGTGGGCGTCGGTGTGGACCAGGACGTTGGTGACCATCTCGGACACCATCAGGACGGCCGAGTCGACCTGCTCGGGGTCCGTCCAGTCGTGGAGGAGTTCGCGTACGGTCTGCCGGGCCGCCGCGATGCGTTCCGGTTCGGCCTGGGCGATGGTCATCGCGGTACGCCGCGGGGCCTCCTCGACCGGGCCCGGTCCGCCTTCGCGGGAGAGCAGGACGAGGGCGACGTCGTCCTCGCGGCGGTCGGCGAGCGGGCCGACGGTGTAGTGCGAGACGGGGCCGTGGACCGCGGAGACCAGCGAGTCGGCCAGCTCTTCGAGCGACCCGGTCGACGGATGGCGCTCCATGACCTCACGCAGCCGCGCCCACCCCGTGTCGAGGTCGTGGCCGCCGGTTTCGAGGAGGCCGTCGGTGCAGATCATCATCGTCTCGCCCGGTTCGAGGCGGAGCCGGGTGGTGGGGTAGTCCGAGTCGGGGTCGATACCGAGCGGAAGGCCGCCCTCCGTGGGCCAGATGATGACCGTGCCGTCGGCCATCCGGACCGCGGGTTCGGGGTGTCCGGCGCGGGCGATCTCGATACCGCCGGTGGCCGGGTCGAACTCCAGGTAGAGGCAGGTCGCGAAGCGGGATCCGGCGTGGTCCGAGCCGTCGTACGCGTCGGTGACGCCGTGCAGGAAGCGGGAGGCGCGGGAGAGCACCGCGTCGGGGCGGTGGCCCTCGGACGCGTAGGCGCGCAGGGCGATCCTGAGCTGGCCCATCAGTCCGGCGGCGCGTACGTCGTGGCCCTGGACGTCGCCGATGACGAGGGCGAGCCGGCCGGACGGCAGCGGGATCATGTCGTACCAGTCGCCGCCGACCTGGAGCCCGCCGCCGGTCGGTACATAGCGCGCGGCGACCGCCGTGCCCGGCATCGCCGGGCCGAGGACCGGCAGCATGGACCGCTGGAGGCCCTGCGACAGCTCGCGCTCGGTCTCGGCGACCCCGGCCCGGGTCAGCGCCTGGGCCAGCATCCGGGCGACGGTGGTGAGCACCGACCGCTCGTCGGGTGTGAAGACGACCTGGTGGCGGAAGGCGGCCATCCAGGCGCCCATCGTGCGCCCGGAGACGATGAGCGGGAGATACGCCCACGAGCGGCGGCCGAGCCGCTGGGCCAGCGGCCAGCTGGTGGGGTAGCGGCGGGCGTACTCGCCGGGGCTGGGGAGGTAGACGGCCCGGCCGGTACGGACGACCTCGGCCGCGGGGTGATCGGTATCTGCCCGCATATCGGAGAAGGGGTCGCCGTCGGCGCTCTGGTGCCCGTGGTGGCCGATGATCGTCAGTCGCTCACCGGGCGCGGTGCCGAAGACGGCGAGACCGTCGGGGGAGAAGCCGGGCATGGAGAGGGACGCGGCGACCCGCAGCACCTCGGCGGTGGACCGGGCCTCGGCCAGCGCGCGGCCCGCGTCCAGCAGGAACGCCTCCCGGGAGCGCCGCCAGTCGCCGGTGACGGGGGTCTTCGCGGCGGTGCCCTCGGCGGGCTCGGCCACCTCCTGGAGCATGCCGGTCATCTCGAAGCCGCCGTCGACGGCGGTGGGCTTCGTACGGCTGCGTACGGTACGGAGCACCCGGCCCGCGGTGTCGACGACCCGCAGCCTGCCCTCGGCGACCGTGCCCTCGGCGACGGCGAGGTTGATCACACCGTTGATCTCGTTCCAGTCCACGGGGTGGATCCGGGACCGGACCGCGGACTCCGGGCACGAGACGTAGGAGGGGGAGCACCCGCCGGCGGCGACAGGACCGGCAGCAGGACCGGCGGCAGAATCGGCGGAAGGGTCGACGGGCGCGGCGGAGGCGTCGTCGGGCAGGCCGAGCAGACGGGCGGCCTCCGCGTCGAGGGTGACCGTCCCGCCCGCGTTGTCCCATCGCCACAGGCCGGTGGCGACTGCGGCCAGGACGTCCTCGGTGCGCATTTGCTCACTTTATTCCGATCCGGTGGGCGTACGGCCACCGGGGCGGAGGCCCGGCCCCTGCCAGGGCGTACGCGGGGCGCACCGCACCGGCGCACCGCTCCCCGGCGGCAACCCGGCCCGGCCCGGCACCGGGTGAGGGCGCGCGGCACGGCACAAGGGCCGGGGAGCGCCTCCCGAGGGGGCCCGGGGCGGACCCGTCGCCACGAGTCCCGCACCCGCCCCGATGCCCCGGGCGGCTCCTGGCATGTATAAGCCAATGAGGGACGTGAGGGGCGGGCGGTAACCTTTGAAGGCCACATGCTCGCGTATCCGGGGTATGAGGCTCCGCACCACGCCCCGGCACCCGCCGGCGGCCACGGTCGCGCCCCGGCGCCGCCGCCGACCGGACCGGACCGGCGCCCCGCCACCGGACCCGGCCGCCCGGACCGGGCGCATCCGCCCCGACCACCACAAGACTGGATGAACGACGATGCATCGGTACAGGTCCCACACCTGCGGCGAGCTCCGCGCCTCTGACGTCTCCACGGACGTCCGGCTGAGCGGCTGGCTGCACAATCGCCGAGACCTGGGCGGCATCCTCTTCATCGATCTCCGCGACCACTACGGCATCACCCAGCTCGTGGCCCGCCCCGGCACCGCCGCGAACGAGGCGCTGAGCCACCTCACCAAGGAGACCGTGGTCCGGATCGACGGCGCGGTCGTCAGCCGGGGCGCCGACAACGTCAACCCCGACCTGCCCACCGGTGAGGTCGAGGTCGAGGTCTCCGAGGTCGAGGTACTGGGCGCCGCCGCCCAGATCCCCTTCACCATCAACGCCGACGACGGTGTGAACGAGGAGCGGCGGCTCGAATACCGCTTCCTCGACCTGCGCCGTGAGCGCATGCACCGCAACATCATGCTGCGGACCGCCGTGATCTCCTCGATCCGGCACAAGATGACGGCCCTCGGCTTCAACGAGATGGCGACCCCGATCCTGGCCGCGACGTCCCCCGAGGGCGCCCGCGACTTCGTCGTACCGTCCCGGCTGAACCCGGGCAAGTTCTACGCGCTGCCGCAGGCCCCGCAGCAGTTCAAGCAGCTGCTGATGATCTCCGGCTTCGACCGCTACTTCCAGATCGCGCCCTGCTTCCGCGACGAGGACGCCCGCGCCGACCGCTCCCCCGGCGAGTTCTACCAGCTCGACCTGGAGATGAGCTTCGTCGAGCAGGAGGACGTCTTCCAGCCCGTCGAGAAGCTGATGACGGAGATCTTCGAGGAGTTCGGCGGCGGGCGCCACGCCACGTCGCCGTTCCCGCGCATCCCGTTCCGCGAGGCGATGCTGAAGTACGGCTCCGACAAGCCGGACCTCCGCGCCCAGCTGGAGCTGGTGGACATCACCGATGTGTTCGACGGCTCCGAGTTCAAGGCGTTCGCGGGCAAGCACGTCCGCGCGCTGCCGGTGCCGGACGTCTCGGCCCAGCCCCGGAAGTTCTTCGACCAGCTCGGCGAGTACGCGGTCGAGCAGGGCGCGAAGGGCCTGGCCTGGGTCCGCGTCGCCGAGGACGGGTCGCTGTCCGGGCCGATCGCCAAGTTCCTCACCGAGGAGAACGTCAAGGTCCTCACCGAGCGCCTCGGCCTCGCGGCCGGGCACGCCGTCTTCTTCGGCGCGGGCGACGTCGACGAGGTCTCCAAGATCATGGGCGCGGTCCGGGTCGAGGCCGCGAAGCGCTCCGGCCACTTCGAGGAGGGCGTCTTCCGGTTCTGCTGGATCGTCGACTTCCCGATGTACGAGAAGGACGAGGAGACCGGCAAGATCGACTTCTCCCACAACCCCTTCTCGATGCCCCAGGGCGGCATGAAGGACCTGGAGGAGAAGGACCCGCTCGACATTCTGGCCTGGCAGTACGACATCGTCTGCAACGGCATCGAGCTGTCGTCCGGCGCGATCCGGAACCATGAGCCCGAGGTCATGCTGAAGGCGTTCGAGATCGCCGGCTACGCGCGGGAGACCACCGAGGAGGCCTTCGCGGGCATGCTGCGCGCGTTCCGCCTCGGCGCCCCGCCGCACGGCGGTATCGCCCCGGGCATCGACCGCATCGTGATGCTGCTCGCCGACGAGCCGAACATCCGCGAGACGATCGCCTTCCCGCTCAACGGCAACGCCCAGGACCTGATGATGGGCGCGCCGACGGAGCTGGACGAGACGCGGCTGCGCGAGCTGAACCTCCAGCTCCGCAAGCCGGTCGCCAAGCCGTCGCAGCCGGCCGAGTAGCCGTAGCGGGGCAGTAGCGGACCCAGGGGTCCCGTACCACCGTGCGAGTGGCGGCGGTACGGGACCCTTCGCCGTCGCCGGAGCCGTACAGCCCGTACAGCCCGTACCGAGTCCTTACGGGTGGTCAGACGCGCGGGTGGTCCGCCGTCCCGTACCGCGTCCGCAGCTCGCCGATGATCCCGAACGCGGCCGCCGTCACCGGGACCGCCAGCAGCATGCCGAGGATGCCCGCGACGCCCGCGCCCGCCGTGATCGCCAGCATCACCACGGCCGGGTGCATCTGCACGGTCCGGCTCTGGATCATGGGCTGGAGCAGATGGCCTTCGAGTACCTGGACCGCCAGCACCACGCCCAGCGCCCAGAGCGCGATCACCCAGCCCCGGTCGGCCAGCGCCACCAGGACGGCGACCGCGCCGGAGAGGAAGGCGCCGAGGTAGGGGATGTACGCCCCGACGAAGACCAGCGCGCCGAGCCCGATCGCGCCCGGCACCCGCAGGATCAGCAGCCCGGCGGTGATCAGTACGGCATCGATGAGGGCGATGAAGGTGGTCCCGCGCATAAAGCCCTCGACCGCCTCGAAGGCCCGGCGGCCCATGGCCTCCACGGTCTCCCCGGCGGGCCCGGGGACGACCGAGCGGGCGAATCCGGCGGCCTTGTCGGAGTCCCGGAGGAAGAAGAAGATCAGCAGCAGGGCGAGTACGGCGGTGGCGATCGCCTGGCCGACGACGCTCAGCCCGCTGATCACCCCGGACGCGGCGGTACCGCCGAACTTGGTCAGCAGGTCTTTCGCGTTGCGCGCCATGTCCGCGAGGGATGTGCCGGCGGCGCCGAAGTGCTGGGTAATGCCCTGGGCGGCGTCCCGCAGCGACGCCACGATCTGATCGCCGGTGTCGACGAGGGCGAGCACGATGATGTACATCGCCCCGCCGACGACGGCGACGACGGCGACGCAGGTCAGCGCGGCGGCCAGGGACGGATGGACCTTCATCCCGACCAGCCGCCGGTAGAGGGGGCCGAGCAGCGCCGTGCCGAGGATCGCCAGCAGCAGCGGGACGACGGCGGTCCGGAAGGCGATGATCAGCCAGATGCCCACCGCGCCGACCCCGGCGACCAGCAGGATGACGACGCACCAGGCGGCGAGCCGCCGCACCGGCTCGGGTAGCAGGGTGTGCACGCTCCCACGCGATCACGGGTACGGGCCGGGGGCGCGCGGAGGCGGGCCGTACGGGTGAGCCGGGCCGCCGCGCCGCCGCCGGGCAGCCTCAGGGCCGAAGCCGCGCCGATATCCCCGTAACAGCGGAAAAAGCCGCCCATCCGGCGGGGGACCGGATGGGCGGCTGGACCGCCGGACCGATGGGGGGATGGGCCCGGCGGGGTCTTGCGACGCCCGTCTCGAAACCCCTGCCTCGTAACGAACGTCAGTCAATTGTCGCAGATCATAAGGAGTCGGTACGAACCGGGGCGCTCATCCCGGTCGGAACCGGGTACGAACCGGGGTGCTCACCCCGGCCCGCACCCCGGCCCGTACCCCTGTCGGCTCCCCGCGGGTCACGCGCCCCCGGGACCGCCCGAGCCCATCCCGTGGACCGCCGGGACCGTCCCCAGACGGCCCTGCTGGAAGTCCTCGAACGCCTGCCGCAGCTCGGCCTGGGTGTTCATCACGAACGGCCCGTAGTGCGCCATCGGCTCACGTATCGGCCGGCCGCCCAGCAGGACGATCTCCAGGTCGGGCGTGTTCCCGTCCTGTCGCTCGTCGGCGCGGACGGTCAGGGCTCCGCCGTCGCCGAAGACCGCGGTCTGACCGAGCTCGATCGGCCGCCGCTCGGCGCCGACGGAGCCGCGTCCGGCCATCACGTACGCCAGGCCGTTGAAGTCCTGGCGCCAGGGCAGGGTGACCTCCGCGCCCGGCCGCAGGGTGGCGTGGATCATGGTGATCGGGGTGTGGGTGACCCCGGGACCCTCGTGTCCGTCCAGCTCGCCGGCGATGACCCGGAGCAGCGCGCCCCCGTCGGGGGAGGTGAGCAGCTGGACCTGGCCGCCGCGGATGTCCTGGTAGCGGGGGGCCATCATCTTGTCGGCCGCGGGCAGGTTCACCCAGAGCTGGAGGCCGTGGAACAGCCCGCCGGACACGACCAGGCTCTCCGGCGGCGCCTCGATGTGGAGCAGGCCGGAGCCCGCGGTCATCCACTGGGTGTCGCCGTTCTTGATCGTGCCGCCGCCGCCGTTGCTGTCCTGGTGGACGAAGGTGCCGTCGAGCAGATACGTCACGGTCTCGAAGCCGCGGTGGGGGTGCCAGGGGGTGCCCTTGGGCTCGCCCGGCGCGTACTCCACCTCGCCCATCTGGTCCATCATGATGAACGGGTCCAGATGGCGGTAGTTGATCCCGGCGAAGGCCCGGCGCACCGGGAAGCCCTCGCCCTCGAAGCCGGTGGGAGCGGTGGACACGGCGAGCACCGGGCGGGCCACGGCGTCGGCGGGCGCGGCGACACGCGGCAGGGTGAGCGGATTCTCTACGGTCACTGCGGGCATGGGACTACCTCCTCGGAACGGCTGGTGACCCAGGTTCTGTGGACCACTTTAGTTGAATACTGAACTTTCTGCCACCCGCAACGACAAAGGGCCCGGGGTTGTTCCCCGGGCCCTTCGGCGCCGCGACGGCGCGTGTCCGATCAGTACCGATCCGTATCGGTTCATTCGAGAGGCGGCGACCCGCCACGAGCCGCCGCCTCAGGCGCACCCCTCAGCCGCACCCCTCAGCCGTACATCCGGCGCATGGCGAAGTCGACCATCTGCTCCACGGCCTTCGCGTCGAAGACCATCCGGTGCTCGCCCTCCATGTCGAGGACGAAGCCGTAGCCGGTCGGCAGCAGATCGATCACCTCGGCGCCGGTGATGACGAAGTACTTGGACTCCTTGCCCGCGTACCGCCGCAGCTCCTTCAGGGACGTGAACATCGGGATCACCGGCTGCTGGGTGTTGTGCAGCGCGAGGAAGCCGGGGTTGTCGCCGCGCGGGCAGTAGACCTTCGAGGTGGCGAAGATCTGCTGGAAGTCCTCGGCGGCGAGCGATCCGGTGGTGAAGGCCCGCACGGCGTCGGCGAGGGACGGCGGGGACGGCTCCGGATAGAGGGGCTGCCCCGGCACGGAGCCGTGCTGCCCGTGGGACGGCTGGCCGTGCGACTGCGCCCCGTAGGGCTGCTGGGGCGCGTACTGCTGCTGCTGAGCACCCTGACTCTGGTCATAGCCGTACATGCCCGCAAGAGTAACGAGTCACAGATGACCGATTCGGGGTTGCGTCTTATTACCGATGGGTAGCATCATGCATAGCTACTCACCGGTACTGCGTAATCGATCTTTACGGAGCCGTCGCCATGGGGCACTACAAGTCGAATCTCCGCGACATCGAGTTCAACCTCTTCGAGGTCCTCGGACGCGACAAGCTGTACGGCACGGGTCCGTTCGCCGAGATGGACGCCGAGACCGCGAAGAGCATTCTGGAGGAGCTGGCCAGGCTCGCCGAGACCGATCTGGCCGAGTCGTTCGCCGACGCCGACCGCAATCCGCCGGTCTTCGACCCCGCGACCAGCACCGCTCCGGTGCCCGAGTCGTTCAAGAAGAGCTACCGCGCCTTCATGGACTCGGAGTACTGGCGGCTCGGCCTGCCCGAGGAGATCGGCGGCACCACCGCGCCCCGGTCCCTGATCTGGTCCTACGCGGAGCTGCTGCTCGGCGCCAACCCCGCGATATGGATGTACGCGTCGGGGCCCGCCTTCGCCGGGATCCTGTACGCGGAGGGGAACGAGGCGCAGAAGAAGGTCGCCGCCCTCGCCGTCGAGAAGCAGTGGGGCTCCACCATGGTGCTCACCGAGCCGGACGCCGGCTCGGACGTGGGCGCCGGCCGCACGAAGGCGGTGCCGCAGGACGACGGCACCTGGCACATCGAGGGCGTGAAGCGCTTCATCACCTCCGGTGAGCACGACATGGCGGAGAACATCTTCCACTACGTGCTCGCCCGCCCCGAGGGCGCCGGACCCGGCACCAAGGGCCTCTCCCTCTTCCTCGTACCGAAGTACGAGTTCGACTGGGAGACCGGCGAACTGGGCGAGCGCAACGGCGTCTACGCCACCAACGTCGAGCACAAGATGGGCCTGAAGGCGTCCAACACCTGCGAGATGACGTTCGGCGACCGCCACCCCGCCAAGGGCTGGCTGATCGGCGACAAGCACGACGGCATCCGCCAGATGTTCATGATCATCGAGTTCGCCCGGATGATGGTCGGTACGAAGGCGATCGCCACGCTCTCCAGCGGCTATCTGAACGCGCTGGAGTACGCGAAGGAGCGCGTCCAGGGCCAGGACCTGGTCAACTTCATGGACAAGACCGCGCCCAAGGTCACCATCACCCACCACCCGGACGTCCGCAGGTCCCTGATGACGCAGAAGGCGTACGCGGAGGGCATGCGGGCGCTCGTCCTCTACACCGCGTCCGTCCAGGACGACATCGCGGCCAAGGAGGCGGCGGGCGAGGACGCGTCGGCACTCGTCGCCTTCAACGATCTGCTGCTGCCGATCGTGAAGGGCTACGGCTCGGAGAAGTCGTACGAGCAGCTGGCCCAGTCGCTCCAGATCTTCGGCGGCTCCGGCTACCTCCAGGAGTACCCGCTGGAGCAGTACATCCGGGACGCCAAGATCGACACCCTCTACGAGGGCACCACGGCGATCCAGGGCCAGGACTACTTCTTCCGGAAGATCGTCCGCGACCAGGGCCAGGCCCTGAACACGCTGGCGGAGGAGATCAAGAAGTTCCTGGCGGTCGGCGAGGGCGGCGAGGACCTGGCCCCGGCCCGGGACGCGCTGGCCAAGGCGGCGGTCGATCTTGAGGCCATCGTCGGCACGATGACCAACGACCTGATCGCCACCGGCGACGACGTGAAGAACATCTACAAGGTCGGCCTCAACACGACCCGGCTGCTGTACGCCTCCGGGGACGTCGTCGTCGGCTATCTGCTGCTGCGCGGCGCGGCCGTGGCGGCGGAGAAGCTGCGGTCCGGCTCGGCCTCCGCGAAGGACGTGCCGTTCTACCGGGGCAAGGTCGCCGCCGCGAAGTTCTTCGCCGCGAACGTCCTGCCGGGCGTCTCGGTGGAGCGCGCGCTGGCGGAGTCGGTGGACGGGTCGCTGATGGACCTCGACGAGGCGTCGTTCTGACCCCCTTCGACCAGCCCGGTTGCCCGCCTGTGGCGATTCCGTAGCGGAACGCGTACGCGGCCCGGCGCCTTCGGGGATTCCCGAGGGCGCCGGGCCGTTCGTATGATCACGCCAACGGGATGGGGGGACCATGCGGTTGACGAGGAATGTACGCCTCACCGGCCTCGCGGCGGCGCTGACGGCGACGGCCGTCCTGCTCACGGGCTGCGGCGGCGGCACAGACACCTCCGGCGACGGCGACGGCGACAAGAAGACCACTCAGCGCGTCGACGGGGGCGACAAGGGCGACGGTACGAGCCCGGAGCCCGGCCGGACGCATGTCGACGAGGACAAGTCGGCCTCGACCCGGCTCACCCCCGAGCAGACGATCGCCGTCCTGCCCCGCGCCGACGACCTCGTCGACTGGTCCCTGACCACCCGCCCCTTCGCCCAAGACCTCAAGAAGAAGGCCCCGAAGTGCACCGGCGCCTTCGCCTGGTGCAAGGGCGCGCTCCAGTCGAGCACCGCGTTCTTCACCCACCAGGACGCGGGCCATATCGAGTTCACCGTGTACGCCTACGACTCCGGCGCGGCTGCCGACGCGGCGTACCGCCTGGTCATGGAGGACCTGACGGACCGCGAGCTGAACCCCGAGAGCGTCACCGAGGTCCCCCTCGCCACCCGCGTCGGCGACGCCGCCCTCGCCAAGAAGGGCACCACCCGCCTCACCAGCCCCGGCAGCCTCCTGGTCAGCAGGGTGGGCACCACGGTCGTGACGGTCCGCACCGGCGGCCTGGCGACGATGGCGAAGTCGTACTCCCCGCGGGAACTGACGGCCCTCGGCACCCTGATCGCCGACCGCTCCCGCCAGGTCCAGAAGGGCGGCGCGGCCACCCTGGAGCTGCCGGATGACGCGCTGACGATCGAGAAGCGGAAGAACTGAGACACCCGGGCCCTGAACAGGGCATTCAGCCCATAGATGTCAATACGGAACAGGCGCCCCATCCATTCGAGTGACGTCATTGTCGTATCAGCTGGGTACGCTGAAACCAGGGCTCAGAATCCCGTCCATGGGAGGCACCATGACCGCTGGGGCAAGGAACTACTCGCAGCATCGGCAGCCCGATGGCTCCGCGTGGCCCATGCCCCCGCAGGACGGCTATACCGTGGACGACTTCTTCAGCCTCGACCTCCCGCCGCATACCGAGATGATCGACGGGAGTCTGGTTTTCGTGAGTCCGCAGCGCAAGTTCCATTCGCTGGCGATGTATCTGCTGGAACTGGGCCTGCGCCGAAGCATCCCCGAACATCTCCGGGTGCGCCGGGAGATGGCCGTGGTGCTCACCGACAAGACCGTCCCGGAGCCGGATCTGATCGTCGTCACGGCCGAGAGCGACGGCGAGTCGGAACAGACCCGCTACCGGGCGGACGACGTCGTCCTCGCCATCGAGGTCGTCTCCCCCGACTCCGAGTCCCGTGACCGGGACACCAAGCCCCGCAAGTACGCGGCGGCCGGGATCCCCTCCTTCTGGCTGGTCGAGATGGACCCCCGCGGCAAGGGGCCCGTCGTGCACACCCACACCTACGACCCGGCAACGCGCGCGTACACGCCCACCGGGGTGTACCGCGACCGGCTGAAGATCGCCGAACCCTTCGACGTGGACATCGACCTCACCGAGTACGACCGACTGTAAGCCGAGGTCGCGCCCCGGACCCGCCGGGAGTCGTACGCGCCGCGGGGGCCGCGTCGGCGAGTTGTCCACAGGGCCCAGGGACCCGGGACCGTGGTCGTTACAGTTGGGCCATGAGCAGCAGCCCTATGAGCACCAGCGCCGGGACCGGGCGGTTCGGTCCCGCGCACACGGACGACATGATGTCGTTCCTGGCCGCGTCCCCCTCGCCGTACCACGTCGTGGCGAACACGGCGGAGCGGCTGGAGAAGGCCGGGTTCCGGGAGGTGCGGGAGGCCGACGCCTGGGACGGGGAGGCCGGCGGGCGCTATGTCGTCCGGGGCGGGGCGATCATCGCCTGGTACGTGCCCGAGGGCGCCGCGCCGCACACCCCCTTCCGGATCGTCGGCGCGCACACGGACTCGCCCAATCTGCGGGTCAAGCCGCTGCCGGACGCGGGCTCAGCGGGCTGGCGGCAGATCGCCGTCGAGCTGTACGGCGGCACGCTGCTCAACACCTGGCTCGACCGCGACCTCGGGCTCGCCGGGCGGCTCACCCTGCGCGACGGCTCGGAGCGGCTGGTCAATGTGGACCGCGCCCTGCTGCGGGTGCCGCAGCTCGCGATCCACCTCGACCGCTCGGTCAACGCCGAGGGCCTCAAGCTCGACAAGCAGCGGCACATGCAGCCGGTGTGGGGGCTCGGGGACGTCCACGAGGGCGATCTGATCCGATTCCTGGAGGAGGAGTCCGGACTGCCGGACGGCTCCGTCACCGGCTGGGACCTGATGGTCCACCCCGTCGAGCCGCCCTCCTATCTCGGCCGGGACCGCGAGCTGGTGGCCGGCCCCAGGATGGACAACCTCCTCTCGGTGCACGCGGGCGTCGCCGCGCTCACCGCCGTCTCGGCGCACGGCGGCACCCTGCCGTACATCCCCGTCCTCGCCGCCTTCGACCACGAGGAGAACGGCTCCCAGTCCGACACCGGCGCCGAGGGCCCGCTCCTCGGCTCCGTGCTGGAACGTTCCGTTTACGCCCGCGGCGGGGCGTACGAGGACCGGGCGCGCGCCTTCGCCGAGACGGTCTGCCTCTCCTCCGACACCGGCCACGCCGTCCACCCCAACTACCCCGAGCGCCACGACCCCACGCACCACCCGCGGGCCAACGGCGGCCCGATCCTCAAGGTCAACGTCAATCAGCGGTACGCCACGGACGGCTCGGGCCGGGCCGTGTTCGCGGCGGCGTGCGAGCGCGCGGGCGTGCCGTGGCAGACCTTCGTCTCCAACAACGCCATGCCCTGCGGCACCACCATCGGCCCGATCACGGCCGCCCGCCACGGCATCAGAACCGTCGACATCGGGGTCGCCATCCTCTCCATGCACAGCGCGCGGGAGCTGTGCGGCGCCCGTGACCCCTATCTGCTGGCGAACGCCCTGGCGGCCTTCCTGGAAGGCTGACCGGGGAAGGCCGGACAAGGAGGGCCGGACAGGGAGGGCCGGCCGGGGGACGGCCCGAGGGCTGACCTCGAACAACAAGGCCCCCCGGTTTGACTTTTACCTTCCCTTTACGGTTGTCTGCGGGCTCTGCCGATCGAGACCCGGGGGGTCACCCATGCGCCGTTCCCTGCGCCACACCACCATCGCCGTCACCGCCACCGCCGGACTGGTCTTCGGCCTCACCGCCTGCTCCGAGGCGGAGGAGGCCGTGAAGGACCGCGCGACCGACGCCGTCGACAAGACGGTGAACAAGGAGTACGAGGTGACCTATGAGGTCACCGGGAAGAACATCGACTCCGTCAAGTTCGCCAACGGCCAGGGCAGCGCCACCGCCCCGACGATGGAGACCGTCGACAAGCCGAAGCTCCCGTGGACGAAGACGGTCACGCTGCGCGGCATCATGCCGCCCACCCTGATCCCGACCGCCCTCGATGTGACCGCCGCCGCGGAGATCACCTGCAAGGTGACCTACAAGGACAAGGTCATCGCGGAGCAGAAGAGCCAGGGCGCCGCGGCGATCAGCCCCTGTATCGCGGTCTCCCCGATCGCCTCGGAGAAGCTGCCGTAACCCGGTAACCGGTACGGAAACGCCCGCGGGCGGTCGTGGAGAAGGCTCCCACGACCGCCCGCGCCCGTTTCTCGTCGGCGACCCGCCCGTCAGGCCATCCCCGCCAGGATCAGCGGCAGCCGGGCCGCGCCGTCCGCCGTCACCACCACCGGAACGCCCCAGTCCTGCTGGTGCACATGGCACGCCGGATACTCGTTCGCCGGATCGTCGTCGCACGACGCCGCCATCGCCGAGACGTGCAGCACACCCTCCCCGACCGCCGGATCGATCTCCAGCTCACGCGACAGCTCCGTCCCCGTACCCGCGCCGGACCGCAGCAGCTCCGGCGGGGTCGCCGACACCAGCAGCCGGGTCGACGGGCCGTACCGGGTGTCCAGCTTCTGCCCGGTCGGCGCCTCGAAGACCACGTCCAGCGCGACCGCCCCGCCCGCGACCGGGGTCGCCGCCCGCCGCGTACGGTGCGCGACCTCCGCCACCCGTACCGCCTCCTCCGGCAGCCGCAGCCGGGTCAGCCGGTGCGCCGCCGACTCCACCACCACGATGTCGCCGTCGACCAGTACCGCGTCCGACGGCTCCCGCAGATCGGTGGCGAGCGTCGTCACCCGCCCGGTCGCCGGGTCGTAGCGCCGCAGCGCGTGGTTGTACGTGTCACAGACCGCGACCGACCCGTCCGGCAGCGCGGTGACGCCCAGCGGATGCTGAAAGAGCGCCTGCCCCGCGTCGCCGTCCCGGTGCCCGAAGTCGAACAGCCCGGTCCCCACGGCGGTCCTGACGATCCCGTCCCGGTCGATCCACCGCAGCGACGACGTCTCCGAGTCGGCGATCCACAGCCGCTCCCCGGCCGCCGCGAGCCCCGACGGCTGGGCGAACCACGCCTCTTCGGCGGGCCCGTCGACCAGCCCCTCATTGGTCGTCCCGGCCGCCCGGCGCACGGTCTCCGCCCCGGGGTCGTACGTCCACAGCTGGTGCGTCCCGGCCATGGCGATCCACAGCCGGCCCTCCCACCAGGCGACATCCCACGGCGACGACAGATCGACCGCCAGGGCGGGCCCCTCCGTGGGCGACCCCTGCCACCACTGCTTCCCGGTGCCGACGAGCGTCTCGATCGCCCCGCTCACCGGGTCGTACGCCCGGATCCGGTGATTCACGGTGTCGGCGACGGCGACCCGTCCGTCGGGCAGGAGGGCGAGACCCTGCGGCTCGTCGAACTCCCCGGGCCCGCCGATCCGCCGCACCACGGTCTCGCCGTCGGCCGCCAGCTCCACCAGCTCGTCCCGGGTGGTGTCGGAGACCAGCAGATTCCCCGACGGCAGCACCAGCGCCTTCCCGGGGAAGCGCAGATCACCGGCGACCGGCTCGGGCGCCACATAGGGCCCGTCACCGCGCCGCAGCGTCCCCTTCGCCCCGTGCTCCGCCTCCAGCTCGCCCACCAGCCGCTCGATGGCGTGGGCGTGCCCCTCGCCCGCGTGCTGGGCGACGACGTACCCCTCGGGGTCGATGACCACCAGCGTCGGCCAGGCCCGTACCGCGTACTGCTTCCAGGTCACCAGCTCGGGATCGTCCAGCACGGGATGCGCCACCTGGTACCGCTCCACGGCGTCCACCACGGCCCGGTGATCGGCCTCGTGCACGAACTTCGGCGAGTGCACCCCGACGATCACCAGCGTGTCCCGGTGCTTCTCCTCCAGCTCCCGCAGCTCGTCGATGACATGCAGGCAGTTGACACAGCAGAAGGTCCAGAAGTCGAGCACGACGATCTTGCCCCGCAGATCGGCGAGCTTCAGATCCTTCCCGCCGGTATTGATCCATCCACCCGCCCCCACCAGCTCGGGGGCGCGGACTCGGGCACGGCGTCGGGGCGCGGGGTCGTTCATACCGCAAGGGTGCCATCCCGCGCGGCGCGCCGGGACGGGGCTACCGGGTACCGGCCGCCTCGGCCAGGAGACGGGCCAGCTCCCGGGGCCGGGTGATCATCGGCCAGTGCCCCGAGTCGATGTCCGCGTAGGAGACACGGGTGGCCCTGGCGAGTTCGGGGCTCTCCCCTCCGGCTATCCACTTCCGGGCCTGATCGGGGGTGAACTCGGGGCAGACGACCACCACGGGCACATCGAAGCGGCGCTCGTCCGTCAGGCGTACGACCCCCTTCACCACGGCCTCCGGGACAGGCACGACCGCGGCCTCCATCCGGTCCCGCGCCTCCCGGCCGAGGTCGGCCGCGTCCGGCCCCTCGAAGGCACCCCAGCCGGGAAACGCCACAACGCCGTCCTCCACCGGAAACCAGTCGGCGTAGGCCCGCCCGTCAGGTGCGGGGAACCCGCCGACCAGCACCGCCCCGGCCACCTTCCCCGGCCGCGCGTCGACCGCCACCCAGGCCAGGCTCGCGGCGGCGGAGTGCCCCACGACCAGCACCTCCCCGGGCGCCGCGTCCACGACGGCGAGCACCGCCGCCACCTGATCCCCGAGCGTCGCGGCCCGGTCCCCGTCACCCTGCCCGGGCAGGGGGACCGGCACGGCCCGGTGACCGAGCGCGCCCAACTCGGGCACGACGTCGTCCCACGCGGTTCCGTCCAGCCACAATCCGGCGATCAGCACGATGTCCACGGCGGTCCTCCGAAACGAAGCCTCTGCGCCAACACTTCGCACGCTACCGGGCCCCTCTGACAACGAACTGCCCAGAGGTGGGTGTCCTCATCGGGTGTGGGTCCGGCGGTATGGGCGAGTACGCAGCGCGGACAGGCATGAAGAACGACGGGCGGACCGCCGGCGCGCTCTATGACACCGACCTCGACAGGCGCGCAGGTCCGCTGTCCGCAGTGGACGCAGCCGGCGTCGAGTAGTTCGGGAGCCTGGTTGAGAAGGGCGTCGCGGGTCATGGTCGGTATCTCCACGGGCCCCGGCGGACGGTCGGCGGCTCCGCCGGGGTATTCGTGTTCAGCTCTCGGAGGGCCTGCGGTGATGGTCGGTGTCCCGGTGCCGTCGCAGCAGTACGCGGCAGTCCACGGCGAGGGACTGGTCCCCGGCGGCCCGAGCCGCCCGCTCCTGTTCCACCAGCTCGCGACAGCGCGCACAGCCGGACCGCCGACTCATGCGAGGTTCCCCTTGCCGGAGCGCTCATTGACCTCGGCGACGGCCTCGGAGAGCAGGTCGGAGGCGGTGACCGGCCGCAGATCGGCGACGGGCACGTCCCATTCGATCCCCCCGCCGATCGGGCGCAGCCAGTACCGCCCGTACGTACGGTCCATCACCCGCCCCACCTTGTTCCGCGTCGCGTCCCGGGCGTTCCCGCCGATCTCCGGCATCCAGTCGTGGGTGGGGTCGTCAGCACGCACGGGCCCGCCCCCTCCGCAGCCGGATCGCCTCGTTCTGCACCAGCCGCCGCAGCGCCGCGAGAGCGGCGATCAGGGTGTCCCGGTCCCTGACGTACCCGGTCCTCGGAACCCAGTCCGGCGCGAGCCTCCAATAGCCACCCGCGACGAGAAGGGCGTCCAACGCGGGCTGTGTGCGGCCATGGGCAACACGGAAGTGGCGCATGTCCGTTCCTCCGATGCGGCGCCGCCTTTTCAGGGACGCTTCGTCACATGGCGCGACCATCGCGCCACCGTGAGTTGATGTTCCCGAGGCGTGGCAACCTCGAATAGGGGCATCCGTAGGGGCAGGTCCCACCCGAGGACCGTCAGACCTCTTCCGGGGATGCGCCGAGGAGCATGATGTGCGTATGGCGATCGGATCACTGATCAGGGATCTACGCACGGCTCTCGGATGGAGCCAGGGGCGGTTGGCGTCGGAGATCAACAACGTCTTTGGTACGGGCCTGGACCGGGAGTACGTCAGCCGCTGGGAGCGTTCCAAGGTGGTTCCGGGGCCCTACTACCTCCGTTGTCTGTCGGCCGTCTTGGACGTGCCCCTGGCCGTGCTGGAGGGTGAAGTGAATCGTCGTGCCTTCCTGAGCGACGCGGCTGCCGCCGCCATAGCCCCCGCCGTCGCCTCCGACCTCCTGAGCGCGGGATTCGCGGCGCGGCTCGACAAGGGGCCGTCCTGGGACGACTGGGAGGCGAAGCTGGCCGTCTACGGTGCCGACTACATGAGCCTGGGCGCCGCCGACATCCAGCGTCGTCTCGCCGGCGACCTCGTCGTCGTACAGCAGCAGCTGGAGAAGCCGCAGTTGTGGTCGGTCGCCGCGCGGCTGATGACCCTGTACGCGAAGACCTTTCCCGGATCCGACGGGGCGAAGGCGGTGCACTGGTACCGGATGGCCGCCCGGGCGGCGGACGAGTCCGGCGATGACGGGGTACGGATCTGGGTACGCGGCCGGGCGGCCATCGCGCTCGGCTACGAAGGGGCGTCGCTCGGGGTCGCCGACGTCTTCGCGGACCAGGCCATGGCCATCGGCGACCGCCCGTCCCTGGGGCTGCTGAACGCCGTCTTCGGCAAGGCCCACGCCGCCGCCCTCCGAGGCGACGAGGGGACGGCCCGAGCCCTGCTGACGCAGGGGCGGCGGCTGTACGACCGGGTGGAGTCGGACGAACAGTCCAGCGACTACGCGGTGCCGTGGTGGCGCCTCAACGTCTTCGTCTCTCTGCTCGCCGCCCGCCTCGGCGACGAGCACACGGCGATCGTCGCCCAGGACACGGCACGGCACGAGCTGCCGCACACCCTCCCCCGGTTCACCACCCACCTGGAGATGCACCGGGGCCTGATGCTCGCCCGGGCCGGAGACGTACCCGGCGGTGTGTCCCACGCCCGCGCCGCACTCGACGCCCTCCCGCCCGAAAAGCACTCACTGACCCTGCGCCTGCTGATGTCGGAGGTAGAACAGGCCGGCCGATGAACTCCCCGCCCACCCGTCCGGCGTCACCCCGCGCCCCCGCCTCCTCAAAAGTCACCGCCCGCCCGGGTCAGCCGCCGACGAGCCCTCACAGCAGTTCCAGGCCCGCCGTCCGGGAGCAGCACCTGGAAGGGGAAGACCCGGCTCGTGTTCGAGGTGATCGGCACGACCGTCAACACGCCCCTGCCGTGTAGGACGACGGACTGGTTGGCGGCGTTGTTGGACACGATCACGTCGGGTCGCGCCGCGCCTTGTTCGCCTCGCTGCCTCGCGCGGGGTCGAAGTCGATGAGGTAGATGTCACCGCGTCGCGTCGGAGAGGCCGTCTCCCGTCGAGAGGTCCCAATCCGACGCGGACTCGTCCTGCTCCCAGTCCCGCCACGCCCGTGCGTAGTCGCGTTCCAGCTCGGAGGCGCGCAGCAGCTCGATGGCGGCATGGATCACGGCGGACCGGGAGTCGGCTGCTGTGGCGGCAGCGTACTCATCGAGAAAGGCGACATCCCCCTCCGGCAAGCTCACACTAATTTTCATACCGGCAATCCAACCGAAGGCAGGAAGGCTCGCGCTACCCGTCCCCAAAGCCTTGGGCATCGGGAGTGACGCCCCCATTTACGGGAGCACCGCCCGGCCACGAGTCGGGGGGAAGCCACGGGCGTCAGCGGGCCGATGACGTGGTGTGCCCTCGTCGTCGCGGCTTCCCGGGGTACTCCGGGCTTGCCGTCGGGCCTACGATCGTGATGTGAAAGCTCTGCCGGGCCACTGCCCGGCAGCGTAGCTTTTACTGTCGAACCTCCCCCGCCCGCACCGACACCGCACGTCGTCTTTCACACCGCCAGCCACCGCAGAACCGTCGAGGGGTCCCGTGACCGTCCATCCCAGCCTCCAGACCTACGCCGATGCCTGGACTCACGCCGTCGAGTCGATAGCGGAGCTGGTGACACCGCTCGTCGAGGGGGAGTGGAACCGGGCAACGCCGTGCCCCGCCTGGTCGGTCCGCGACGTGGTGTCACATGTCATCGGCCTTGAGACCGAGTTCCTCGGCGATCCCCGGCCCATCCACACCCTGCCGCGCGATCTGTACCACGTGAAGAACGACTTCGCGCGGTACATGGAGATGCAGGTGGATGTGCGGCGGCACCACACGGCGCCGGAGATGGTGGCCGAGCTGGAGTACGTCCTGATCCGCCGGGCCCGTCAGCTGCGGAACGAGAACCGCGCGCCCGACACCCGGGTCCGGGCCCCGCTGGGGACCGAGCAGACGCTGGAACTGGCCATGCGGATGCGGGCGTTCGACTCCTGGGTGCACGAGCAGGATCTGCGGGCGGCCCTGGCGCAGCCCGGGAATCTGGACTCCCCCGGCGCGTACATCACCCGTGATGTGCTGCTGGAGGCGCTGCCGAAGGTGGTCGCCAAGGACGCCGGCGCCCCGCCGAACTCCGCCGTGGTGATCGACGTACACGGTCCGGTGGAGTTCCTGCGCACGGTCCGGGTGAACGCCGACGGGCGCGGCTCGGTCGACGGATCGCCGTCGCTGGGGCCCGTGGTGACCATCGCGACCGACTGGGAGACGTACTACCGCCTGGCGTGCGGCCGGGTGCGGTACGCGGCGGTCGCGGACCGGGTGAAGGTGGACGGGGACCAGGAGCTGGGTGCGGCGATCATGGGTGCTTTCGCGGTCACCCCCTGAGCCCGGCGGGGCCCGGCGCCCCGGTGCGGTACGGCAGCACTCGCGCGCGTCCGCGGTACGCGGAACCCTCCCGCGCGAGGCCGGAGCGTCGCCGCACGTACAGCTACGCCTTCGCCGGTACGTGGACCGCCTCCACCCTGCTCGCCACCAGCCGTTCCCGCTCCCGGCGGGCCGTCCTGGCATGCAGCCGGAGGATCTGGGTGATGCCCAGCGCCTGGAGGACGAAGACGCTGGAGAAGGCGATCCGGTAGTCGCCGCCGGTCGCGTCCAGCAGCAGACCGATCGCCAGCAGGGTCGTCATCGACGCGGTGAATCCGCCGACGTTGACGATGCCCGACGCCGTGCCCTGCCGTTCCGGCGGGTTCGCCGGGCGGGCGAAGTCGAAGCCGATCATCGAGGCCGGTCCGCAGGCGCCGAGGACCGTGCAGAGGGTGATCAGCAGCCAGAACGGGGCGGCGTCGCCGGGCCAGCCGAGCACCGTCCCCCAGACCACCGCCGTACTCAGTACGGTGCCGAGGGCGAGCGGCAGCCGGGCCTTGTGGTGGCGGGCGATGATCTGGCCGAAGACCAGGCCGATCACCATACTCACCAGCACCACCAGCGTCAGCAGGGCTCCCGCGCCCTCCCGGGACATGCCATGGGCCTCCACCAGGAACGGCATGCCCCACAGCAGCATGAAGACCATCGCGGGGAACTGGGTCGTGAAGTGGACCCACATCCCGAGCCGGGTACCGGGCTCGCGCCAGGAGTCGGTGATCTGGCGGCGGACGAACGCGGTGCCCCGGTGGCGGGCGGGAGCCGGTTCGTACCCCTCGGGATGGTCCTTGAGGAAGCAGAGGACGAGCACGAGGACGACCGCCCCGGCGACCGAGCTGCCGCCGAAGGAGGCGACCCACCCGGCGTCGTCGAGCAGCCGGGCCAGGACGACCGTGGAGACCAGGTTGCCGGCCATCCCGAAGAGCGCCGCGATCTGCCCGATCAGCGGGCCGCGGCGGGCCGGGAACCAGCGGCTGCCGAGCCGCAGCACGCTGATGAAGGTCATCGCGTCGCCGCAGCCCAGGAGGATCCGGGCGGCGAGCGCCGTGCCGTACGAGGGGGCGAGCGCGAAGCCGAGCTGGCCCGCGGTGAACAGGGCCGCGCCGATGACGAGCACCTTCTTGGTGCCCAGCCGGTCGACCAGCAGGCCGACGGGGATCTGCATACCCGCGTAGACCAGGAGCTGGAGGATGGAGAAGGTGGAGAGGGCGGAGGCGTTGACGCCGAAGCGGTCGGCGGCGTCGAGTCCGGCGACGCCGAGGGACGTCCGGAAGATGACGGCGACGAAGTAGACGGAGACCCCGATACCCCACATCACGGCGGCGCGACGGCCCCCGGGTGGGTCACCGGGCAGGGATATCGGTCCCGGGGCACCGGCGGACGGCGGCCGGCTCATCGGAGATCGCCCCTGGCCAGGCTGTTGAACCAGCCGACATGGCGGTGGATGACCGCCGCCGCGGCGTCCGGGTCGCCGGCCCGCAGCGCTTCGAGGATCTCGCCGTGCTCGACGACGTTCTTGGCGATCCGGTCCGGATGGGCGTGCATCACCGCGACGCCCATCCGCAGCTGGCGGTCGCGCAACTGCTCGTAGAGCCGGGAGAGGATGGCGTTGCCGCCGCTGCGGACGATCTCCAGATGGAAGTTGCGGTCGGTGACGGCGACGGCGGCCAGGTCGCCTGCCTCGCACTGCCGCTTCTGCTGTTCGAGCAGCTCCTCAAGCCGGGCGATGAGCTGCGGCGACGCGGGCACCGCCTTACGGGCCGCGTGCTCCTCGACCAGCAGCCGGGTCTCCACCACATCGGCGATCTCCTGGGCCGATACGGCGAGGACCAGCGCGCCCTTCTTGGGGTAGAGCTTGATCAGCCCCTCGACCTCCAGCTTGAGCAGCGCCTCGCGGACCGGGGTGCGGGAGACGCCGACCGCGTCGGCCAGCTCCCCCTCGGTGAGCAGGGTCCCGCCCTCGTACCTGCGGTCGAGCACGCCCTGCTTGACGTGGACGTAAACGCGTTCGGCGGCGGGCGGTACGGGGGGTGCGGCGGGCGGCACATGCGGGGGGACAGAAGCCGGGACGGGGGCGGGGGCGACCATGCGCACAGCTTAGATACAAGACAGACGCATGCCCAGGGGGTGTCCGACCAGCGGTACGCCACCGCGCCCCCGGCCGGGGCAGCCCCACGGAGACCTCCACCGAGAGCCCCGCGGAAATCGCGGCGGAGAACCTCGCAGAAAAATCGCCGTATCGTGCATCCATTCGACTGCCTCGGGTGTCTCAACCACTGACCCCTGACGGCTCATTGGCCGCTCGGGTTCCCATTTCTTCGCAAGTCTTCAGGCATTTCAACGCATTCGTCCATTTTCGGAGCGTTCCACTTGATACTCAGCAGCGTGCGCGTGCGCAGAGCCGCCACCGTTGTCCTCACCAGCGGACTCCTGCTCGGTGCCTCCCCGCTCGCCGCGCCCTCCGCGCAGGCGGCCCCGGCCGTACCCACGATCAGCGCCAAGGGCGCCATCCTGATCGACAACGCCACCGGCAAGGCGCTGTACTGGAAGGACCGGGACACCCGCCGTCAGATGGCCAGCACGACGAAGATCGTGACCGCGGCCACCGTACTGACGACGCCCAAACTGGATCTCAACCGCAAGATCACCATCAAGAAGACCTATGTCGACTACGTCATCCGCGAGGGCGGCAGCTCCGCCCAGCTCAAGGTCGGCGACGTCCTGACGGTCCGGCAGCTGCTCTCCGGGCTGATGCTGCCGTCCGGCTGCGACGCGGCCTACGCCCTCGCGGACGCCTTCGGCACCGGCAGCACCACCGCCGCCCGGACGAAGTCGTTCATCGGCAGCATGAACAAGAAGGCCGCCGCGCTCGGCCTGAAGAACACCAAGTTCGACTCCTTCGACGGCATCTCGGCGGGCGGCCAGAACTACACCACGCCCGGCGACATGGCGAAGATGGCCCGTCACGCCTTCTCCAACGCCACATTCCGCGAGATCGTGAAGGCGCCGACGTACACCGCCGTGGCGACCGCGTCGAACGGCAAGAAGCGCACCTACACCTGGAAGAACACCAACCTGCTGCTGGGCTCCTACAAGGGCGCGGTCGGTATGAAGACCGGTACGGGCACGGCCGCCGGGCCCTGCCTGGTGTTCGCCGCCACCCGTAACGGCAAGACGTACATCGGGGTCGCCCTGAACGGCAAGGACCGCTTCAACGACGCGGCCAAGCTGCTGGACTACGGCTTCAAGTCGTCGTCCGCCAAGACGATGAAGCTGCGGTCGCTGCCGGCGGACGCGGAGCGCGACTGACCTGACCGGGTGGCCGCCGAGGCCCCGCGCGAAGGACCGCAGACGTAACGGACGAAGCCCCGTGACATTGTGCCGTGTCACGGGGCTTCGCCGTAGCTGCCGTCCTGGGCCGGTCAGACCCAGGTGATCAGCCGCTTGGGCCGCTCCAGGACCGCCGCGACATCCGCCAGGAAGCGGGAGCCCAGCTCGCCGTCGACCAGCCGGTGGTCGAAGGAGAGCCCCAGCGTCGTGACCTGACGCGGCCTCACCTTCCCCTTGTGCACCCAGGGCCGGAGCTTGATCGCGCCGATCGCGAGGATCGCGGACTCGCCCGGGTTCAGAATCGGGGTGCCGGTGTCGACGCCGAAGACGCCGACGTTGGTGAGGGTGATCGTGCCACCCTGCATCGCCGCCGGGGTGGTCTTCCCCTCCCGCGCCACCGCGACCAGCTCGCCCAGCGCCGCCGCGAGCTCGGGCAGCGTCCGGTCCTGGGCGTCCTTGATGTTCGGCACGATCAGCCCGCGCGGGGTGGCCGCGGCGATACCCAGATTGACGTAGTGCTTCTGGACGATCTCCTGGGCCGCCTCGTCCCAGGACGCGTTGATCCCGGGATTCCGCTTGATCGCGACCAGCACCGCCCGGACGATCAGCAGCAGCGGATTGATCCGCAGCCCGGCCAGATCGGGATCGGCCTTCAGCTCGTCGACGAGCTTCATCGTCCGGGTGATGTCGAAGGTGATGAACTCGGTGACGTGCGGCGCGGTGAAGGCGCTGCCCACCATGGCCGCCGCGGTCGCCTTCCGTACCCCCTTGACCGGGATACGGGTCTCCCGGGCACCGGCCACCGGGGCGGTCACCGGCTCCGGCGCGGTCCCCGCCAGGGACCCCGTCAGGGACCCCGCCACGGGCTCGGGCTCCACCGCGGCGGGCGGCGGCGGGGCGAGCGCCGAGCGGACGTCGTCCCGGGTGATGATCCCGTCGGGCCCGGTCGGGGTGACCCCGGCCAGATCGACCCCGAGGTCCTTGGCCAGCTTCCGGACCGGCGGCTTCGCCAGCGGCCTGGCGGCGGTCCCGGGCGTTCCGGCGGCTCCGGCCAGGACGGCCGGCGGCGCACCGTGGCCGTTCAGCTCGCCCTGGATCGCCGCCGCGGCGGCCTGCTCCGGCACCTGGGCGACGGGCGCGGAGGCGGCGGAGGCGGAAGCGGCGGCGGAGGCGGCGGCCTTGCGCGGCCTGCGCCGCGTCGAGCTCTCCGCGACGCCGTAGCCGACGAGCACCGGCTGCCGCTTCTGGGGCGCCTCGGCCTCGTCCGTGTCGGTCCGCGGCGCGGCGGGGGCCTCCCCCGAGGGGGCCCCGCCCGGCGCCACGTCCACCGAGATGATCACCTGGCCGACGTCGACCGTCGTGCCCTCCGGGAAGCGGATCTCGTGCACCGTACCGTCGTACGGGATGGGCAGCTCGACCGCCGCCTTCGCCGTCTCGACCTCGCACACGACCTGGCCGTCGGTGACCGTGTCACCGGGCTGTACGTACCACTTGAGGATCTCCGCCTCGGTGAGTCCCTCGCCCACATCGGGCATCTTGAACTCACGGAAGCGGTGCGCGGTGTTCTCCGTCGTCATGCTCTTCGCACTCCCTCTTCCTCAGTACGCCAGCGCGCGGTCGACGGCGTCGAGCACCCGGTCGAGTCCCGGAAGGTACTCCTCCTCCAGGCGGGCCGGGGGATAGGGGGCGTGGAAGCCGCCCACCCTCAGCACGGGTGCCTCCAGGTGGTAGAAGCACCGCTCGGTGATCCGGGCGGCGATCTCCGCGCCCGAACCGTAGAACACCGGTGCCTCGTGCACCACCACCAGCCTGCCGGTCTTCTCCACCGACCGCTGGATCGCGTCGAAGTCGAGCGGCGATACGGAGCGCAGATCGAGCACCTCGACCGAGATACCCTCCTCGGCGGCCGCCGCCGCTGCCTCCGTGCAGACCTTCACCATCGGGCCGTACGCCGCGAGCGTGACGCGGGCGCCTTCCCGGACCACCCGTGCCGTGTGCAGCGGCCCCGGGATCGCCTCGGTGTCGACCTCGCCCTTGTCCCAGTAGCGGCGCTTGGGCTCGAAGAAGATCACCGGGTCGTCCGTCTGGATGGCCTGCTGGAGCATCCAGTACGCGTCGGAGGGGTTCGAGGGCGTGACGATCTTCAATCCGGCGACATGGGCGAAGAGCGCCTCGGGCGACTCGCTGTGGTGCTCGACCGCGCCGATCCCGCCGCCGTACGGGATCCGGATGACGACCGGCAGCTTCACCGTGCCGAGCGCGCGGGCGTGCATCTTGGCGAGCTGGGTGACGATCTGGTCGTACGCGGGGAAGACGAAGCCGTCGAACTGGATCTCGGCCACCGGCCGGTAGCCGCGCAGGGCCAGACCGATGGCGGTCCCGATGATCCCGGACTCGGCGAGCGGGGTGTCGATCACCCGGTCCTCGCCGAAGTCCTTCTGGAGCCCGTCGGTGATCCGGAAGACCCCGCCGAGCTTGCCCACGTCCTCACCCATGACGAGGACCTTGGGGTCGTTCTCCAGCGCCGTACGGAGCGACTCGTTGAGCGCCTTGGCGAGGGGAAGTTTCTGGACGGCCACGATCAGTGCCCCTCTCCGTGCGAACCGGTCTCGGGGGCGTCCGCGAAGGACGCCTGGTACGCGGCGAACTGCGCCCGCTCCTCGTCGACGAGCGCGTGCCCGTCCGCGTACACATGGTCGAACATGGCCATCGGGTCCGGGTCGGGCATCGCCCGGACCGCCTCGCGCACCCGGCGGGCCAGGACGTCGCTCTCCTCCTCCAGAGCCGCGAAGAACGCCTCGTCGGCGTGGCCCTCCCGCTCCAGCAGCCGCCGCAGCCGCAGGATCGGGTCCTTGGCCTCCCAGGCCGCCCGCTCGTCGTCGTGGCGGTACTTGGTGGGGTCGTCGGACGTGGTGTGCGCGCCCATCCGGTAGGTGAACGCCTCGACCAGGGTGGGGCCCTCGCCGCGGCGGGCCCGCTCCAGCGCCCAGCGGGTGACCGCGAGACAGGCCAGGACGTCGTTGCCGTCGACCCGGACGCCGGGGAAGCCGTAGCCCTGGGCCCGCTGGTACAACGGGACGCGGGTCTGGCGCTCGGTGGGCTCCGAGATCGCCCACTGGTTGTTCTGGCAGAAGAAGACCACCGGCGCGTTGTAGACCGCGGAGAAGGTGAACGATTCGGCCACATCGCCCTGGCTGGACGCGCCGTCGCCGAAGTAGGCGATCACGGCGGAATCCGCGCCGTCCTTGGCCACGCCCATGGCGTAGCCGGTGGCGTGCAGGGTCTGGGCGCCGATGACGATGGTGTAGAGGTGGAAGTTGTTGCTGGTGGGGTCCCAGCCGCCGTTGTTGACCCCGCGGAACATGCCCAGCAGGTTCGTCGGATCGACCCCGCGGCACCAGGCGACGCCGTGCTCGCGGTAGGTCGGGAAGACGTAGTCGTCGTCGCGCAGGGCCCGGCCCGAACCGATCTGCGCGGCCTCCTGGCCGAGCAGGGACGCCCACAGACCCAGCTCGCCCTGGCGCTGGAGGGCCGTGGCCTCGGCGTCGAAGCGGCGGGTCAGGACCATGTCCCGGTAGAGACCGCGCAGCTCTTCGGGGGTGGGGTCGAGCGCGAAGTCGGGGTGTTCGACCCGGTTGCCCTCGGGGTCGAGCAGCTGTACGAGCTGGGGCTCGGTACGCCGCGGCTTCCTCGCGGCGCTCGCGCGCTTGGTGCTGCCGCCGCTGCTGCTGCGGCGCGGTTTACGGGCGGCAGTGCTCTCCACGGTCACGTGCGTGCTCCTCCGTCTGTCCGGTCCCCCGGGGTTGCCGGGAGCCTGGGGTCGCCCCGGTCTCCTGGAGACAAGGGGAGGCTCGCCTGCTCCCGCTCCCCGCACGGGGTGGGTGCGGCGCCGGGAACAGACGTGACAGGTGCCCCGGCGAGCGCCCTGTCCTCAGCACGTTACCCAGTGGGCCGCATTCCTGCGAAACCCCATTTGACCTGCGTTTTTGCTTGGATTTCCAAGTAAATCGCGAAATGGGGCACAGCGGGGGGCGACAATCACTGGTCAGGGCCTCGGACGCGGCCATTGGTGGCGGCCAGGTGGACCACCGGGGACGATCGCACGGTATCCCGGCCACCCGGGGCACGGGAAGAGTCGATGTGTGAGACTGCAACCGTGCGCGAAGAAGGAAAAATCACCGTATTCCTGCTCGACGATCATGAAGTCGTCCGCCGGGGCGTCCATGAACTGCTCTCGGTCGAGGACGATATCGAGGTCGTCGGCGAGGCCGGCACGGCGGAGGACGCCCTCGCCCGGATTCCGGCCACCCGGCCCGATGTCGCCATCCTCGACGTACGGCTGCCGGACGGCAGCGGAGTGGAGGTCTGCCGGGAGATCCGTTCCCAGGACGAGTCCATCAAATGCCTGATGCTGACGTCTTTCGCGGACGACGAGGCGCTTTTCGACGCGATTATGGCTGGCGCGTCCGGATATGTCCTGAAGGCGATCCGGGGGAACGAGCTGCTCTCGGCGGTCCGCGACGTGGCGGCGGGCCGGTCCCTGCTCGACCCGGTCGCCACCGCCCGGGTCCTGGCCCGGCTGCGGGACGGCGGCCCCAAGCGGGACGACAAGCTGGCGGCCCTGACCGAGCAGGAGCGCCGGATCCTCGATCTGATCGGGGAGGGCATGACGAACCGGGCGATCGGGGAGCGGCTCCATCTCGCCGAGAAGACGATCAAGAACTATGTCTCCAGCCTGCTGAGCAAGCTGGGCATGGAGCGGCGGTCGCAGGCGGCGGCGTATGTGGCGCGGCTACAGGCGGAGGGCCGGGCCTCCGCGCCCACGACGCACTAACAGCGCTGACAGCACCGGCGGCACCGACGGCACCGACGGCACCGACGGCACCGACGGCACCGACGGCACGAACGCCGATCCTGGGGGGATCACTTTCCGTGACGCGTACACCCGACTCCAGTGGTCCACCCGGCCCGGCGGTCAAGGGACCAACGTCCCCGCCGAGCAGGGGCGGCGGCCCCTTCCGCCCGCCGCTCCCGGCGCCGAGAGTGGAGGTCATGCCCACCGAGTCCGCCGCGCCCACCGGCACCCCGCCGGGCAGCCCGTCCGGCCCGCCGGGCGGCCCCGGCAGCGGTACGAGCACCCTCGAAACCACCGCCGCCCCCGCTCCGGCCCCTGACACAGGCGCAGGCGCAGGCACAGGCACAGGCACCGATGGCACCGCCGGGGACATCGCCCACGCCATCGACCTCCTGGGCCGGGTCTCCTTCGGCCGGCTCGCCACCAGCATGCGCGCCATGCCGTTCGTCGCCCCCGCCCGGCACATCGTGCACGACGGCTCGGTCGTCCTCCGGATCCACCGCGGCTTCGGCTACCACCGCGCCTGCAACGGCAGCGTCGTCGCCTACGGCGCCGACTCCTTCGACCACGGCGGCCGGAGCGTATGGTCCGTCCAGTTCATCGGCACCGCGCGGATCGTCCGCCCCACCGACGAGGAGCGGCGGCTCTTCGGGCCCGAGCCCGAGCGCGCGGACGGCGAGCCCTTCGAGCCCGTATTCATGCGCGTCGAACCTCAATTCGTGACCCTGCATACGTTGGATTATTGCGAAGAGCAGCCCAGCGGCCACGCTGCGTGATCTACCATCTGGCGAGTGCCGCGCTCATATGACAACGCCGTCCCGCCCGTGGGCTCGCTGCTGCGCCGCTACGACGATCCCGGCGAGCCCCTGTCGTGCGAGCCGGTCACCCAGGGCCTGCTCAACCGCGGCTACCGGCTCGCCACCACCCGCGGCGCCTACTTCCTCAAGCACCATCTCGACGGCGACCGGGACGCCATCGCCCACCAGCACCGGGCCACCCGGTGCCTCGAAGCCCTCGGGGTGCCCGTCGCCCCGGCGGTGGCCGACGCCCGGGGCGACACCGTCGCCGTCATCGGCGGGCACTGCTACGCCCTGTACCCGTGGGTGGACGGCCGCCACCGGGACGGCGCCCATCTGTCCACCCTCCAGTCGGACCGGCTCGGCGCGCTGCTCGGCCTGGTCCACAACGGCCTCGAACAGGTGATGAACCGGCAGGAACAGCACCGGGGGCAGTACGAGAGCGCCGATCCGCAGGAGACCTTCTCCCTCATCGACGAACTCCTCGCCCTGATCCGGGCGGCGGGCCCCAGGGACTCCTTCGACGTACTCGCCGAACACCGGCTGCTGGAGCGCCGCACACTGCTGGAACTGCACGCCGATCTGCGTCCGCCGACCGCGTCGGCCGGGGGCTGGGTGCACGGGGACTTCCACCCCCTGAACCTGCTCTACCGGGGCGCCGAACCCGCCGCGATCGTCGACTGGGACCGGCTGGGCGTCCAGCCCAGGGCGGAGGAGGCGGTACGGGCCGCCGCGATCTTCTTCGTACGGCCGGGAGGGGCGCTGGAGTTGCCGAAGGTGAGGGCGTACGCCCGCGCCTACCGGCATGCCGTCGGCGCCGACACCTCCGAACTCGACGCCGCCGTCCACCGGGTGTGGTGGGAGCGGCTCAACGACTTCTGGATACTCCGCTGGCGCTATCAGCTCCACGACCGAAGGGCCGACCCGCAGTTCGCCGCGGTGTCGGCCCTGGCGGTGTGGTGGACGAGGGAGTACGAGGCGGTACGGGAGGCGTTCGCCACCTGACCGGATGCGCCCCCGCACTCGGGGGCGCGCAACCACGACCGCGCGCTGGTGAGTTGATGCGCGCGCCGACCACAGGCCCCGATTCACCTCGGTTCACCGCGGTTCGCGCGGTTCGCGGGGTTCACGCGGTTCGCGCGGGTAGCGCCCGGTCCCGGGGACGTACCAACGGACCACACCGGCCGGCCCGCCCCCGGTGACGTACCGCCGACGGATCAGAGGCCGCCCGCGCCACCCACCGCGTCGCCGCCACCGGCGCCGGCACCACCCGCGCCGCCCGCCGGGTTGCCGCCCGCGCCACCGGCGGGATTGTTGCCCCCGTCACCGCCTTGGTCGCCGTTGCCGCCGTTCGCCGGATTGCCGCCCGCGGGGTTGCCGCCCGCCGGGTTTCCGCCGTCGCCGCCGCCGTCGTTGCCACCCGCCGGATTGCCGCCCACATCGCCGTTGCCCGGCGGCTTGGTACCCGGGTCCTGCGACTGCTTCGGCGGCTCCTCGCTGGTGTCGTCCGACGGCTTCGACGAGGTCGACGGCTGCGAGGAGTGGGTGTTCCGCGGGTACTTCGGCTTGTCGGTGTACCGCGGCTCCTCCTCCTCGTACTCCGGCGTGGAGGGTTCCTTCTGCTTGCTCGGCGTCGAGGAGTCCCGCACCGACGGCGAGTCGGACACCTTGGTGTCGTCCTTCGGGCCGCCGCCGCTGTCCTCGGTCGCCCGCAGCGCCATCGCGACGCCCATCACGACCGCGATCACCGCGAGCGCCGCGACCAGCCACATCTTCCCGCGGCCGCGGCGTCCGCCGGACCGGGTGTCATAGCCGTTGAAACCGCCGTCGTCGGGGTTGAGCGGCGGCAGTATCGGGCCCTGGGAGGTCTCCCCGCCGTGCGCGGCGGGATGCACCGCGGTCGCCGCGGTCGCGCCCAGCGCCCGGGCCGGCGCCCCGTAGGTGTCGACGGGACCGGTGTTCCAGCCGCCCGTGTGGCCGCCCTGCTGCTGGAGCATCTGGAGGGCGTACTGCACGAGCCCCCGCATCTCCTCCGAGCTCTGGAAGCGGTCGTCCGGGTCCTTCGCCAGGGACCGCATCACCAGGCCGTCCAGCTCCGGCGGCACCGCGTCCAGCACCTCGGACGGCGGTACGGGTACGTCCTGGACGTGCTGGTAGACCACCGACAGCGGGGTCTCACCGGTGAACGGGGGACGCAGCGCCAGGAGTTCGTAAAGCAGACAGCCCGTCGCGTACAGATCGGAACGGTGGTCGACGGCCTTGCCGAGGGCCTGCTCGGGCGAGAGGTACTGCGGGGTGCCCATGACCATGCCGGTCTGGGTCATCGTCGTCGAAGCGCCGTGCAGGGCGCGGGCGATACCGAAGTCCATCACCTTGACCGCGCCCGCGTCGGTGATGATGACGTTGGCGGGCTTGATGTCCCGGTGCACGATGCCGTGCTGATGGGAGTAGGCCAGCGCCTCCAGCACCCCGGAGACGATGATGAGCGCCTGCTCGGCCGGCGGTGCCTCCGCGTTGATCAGCAGATCGCGGATGGTCCGCCCCTCGACCTTCTCCATCACGATGTACGGGACGGACTGGCCGCCGACGACGTCCTCACCGGAGTCGTACACCGCCACGATCGCATGGTGGTTGAGGCCCGCGACGGACTGCGCCTCGCGTGTGAACCGGGCCTTGGCGACCGGGTCCTCCGCCAGATCGGCGCGGAGCAGCTTCACCGCGACCTCACGGCCCAGACGGACGTCCTCCGCCGCGAAGACCTCGGCCATGCCACCGCGGCCCAGGCGGTACGTCAGCCGGTACCGGCCGCCGCCGACCAGACCGTTCGACCCGAAGGAGTCCCCGGATTCCGGCGTGCCGCCGACGCCTGCTTCGGGTTCGGGTGCCATCAGTCCTCGCCGTCGTCTATTCAGTGGAGCCGTCGGGTCCACTGGATCTGCTGTGGTGCCGTGGGTCGTGTGATGCCGTTGGTCGTGTGATGCCGTGGGTCGTGTGGTGCCGTGGGTCGTGTGGTGCCGTACTGATGTCGTGCGGGGCCGTACTGTCCGACTGCCGGGCCCGGGTGGACCGGTGGTCTGTCCGTGTTCCATACGGGCGGCCGGTCGGTGCCGTTCAACCGGGTCGGTGCGGATTCGATGGGGATTCGGTTGTGCTGTTGCCGGGGTGGCGGCCGGAATCGCGGAGATCGCCGACCGGTTATCGGACGCGGTGTCGCGGATCGCCGGGCCCGTACTCGTCACAACGTCCGGGACGGGCGTTCCGTTGCCTCACGCTACAGCCTCCCACCGACACGACCGCGCGGGATGGACCGGTCATCCAACCCGCTGTGAGCACGGCCACGCAAATCTTCCCGCCATTCCCCCACGATTCCCGTCACACTCCCGTCACGCCTCCGTCACGCACCGCCGGACACCTTCCGTGCGGAGGGTCACGGAACGGGCACCCGGCTTGACGTGCCGGTCACCTGGGGCAGACTTGCCCCGTACCACGGAGCATCGCGTGAGCACAGGGGCCGCCGGAGCGCACCGCGTGGAGCGCCGGCCGCGCCGCGTACCGCGTACCGCCGCGATCCCCGCGGCGGCACCCGGCCGCGGCGGACGCCCACGCCGAGGGGGAAGCAGATCATGGACCAGGACGGCGCGCAGGGCCACCATGTCGGCGGCTCGGTCGCCAAGGGGCGGTACCAGCTCCGCGATCTGCTCGGCCAGGGCGGGATGGCGTCGGTCCATCTGGCGTACGACTCCGTGCTCGACCGGCAGGTCGCGATCAAGACCCTTCATACGGAGCTGGGGCGCGAGCAGTCGTTCCGCGAGCGCTTCCGCCGCGAGGCGCAGTCGGTGGCCAAGCTCTCCCACACCAACATCGTCTCCGTCTTCGACACCGGCGAGGACGAGCTCGGCGGCCTGACGGTTCCGTACATCGTCATGGAGTACGTGGAGGGGCAGCCGCTCGGCTCGGTGCTCCAGGAGGACGTCCAGCGGTACGGGGCGATGCCCGCCGACCGGGCGCTGAAGGTGACGGCCGATGTGCTGGCCGCCCTGGAGACCAGCCATGAATTCGGCCTGGTCCACCGGGACATCAAGCCCGGCAATGTGATGCTGAACCGGCGCGGGATCGTGAAGGTGATGGACTTCGGCATCGCCCGCGCCATGCAGTCGGGCGTCACGTCGATGACGCAGACCGGCATGGTGGTGGGGACTCCGCAGTACCTCTCGCCCGAGCAGGCGCTCGGCCGGGGCGTGGACGCGCGCTCCGACCTCTACTCGGTCGGGGTGATGCTCTTCCAGCTGCTGACCGGGCGGCTGCCGTTCGACGCGGACTCGCCGCTGGCGATCGCGTACGCCCATGTGCAGGAGGAGCCCCCGGCCCCCTCCACGATCAACCGGTCGCTCACCCCGGCGATGGACGCGCTGGTGCTGCGGGCGCTGAAGAAGAACCCGAACGAGCGGTTCCCGAACGCCGAGGCGATGCGGGCCGAGTGTCTGCGGGTGGCCGGGGGCGGCCAGGCCGCGGCTCCGGCGATCGTCGGCGGGGCACCGGCGCCGTCCAGCGGGGCGGGTGTGGGGTCGGCGGTCTTCCCGTCGGCGCAGGCCCCGCAGCAGGCGCCGTATGCCGGGCCCCCGCATCCGCAGTCGCCACCGCACGGGGTCGCCCGGGCGCCGTATCCGCAGCAGCAGCAGCCGCACGCGGCGCCGTACGGAGCCGGACCCGGTCACGGCGGTCATGGCGGTCACACCGGCCACGGTCCGGGTACGCCCCCGCCGCAGATGTCGCAGATGCCCCAGCAGGGCGTCCCGCGGCACGGGACGCACGGGCAGCATCCCCAACAGGGCCACCCGCAGCACGGGCACCCTCAACAGGGGCACCCGCAGCAGGGACATCCCCAGCAGGGGCTCGGGCAGCAGGCACCGCCGACACCTCGTCCGTACGGCTATCCGCAGACCGGCGGGCTGGGGGCGCATGTGGCGCCGCCGTACGCCGCCGCTCCCACCCCCGCGCCCATGACGCGGCCGGGCGGCCGTCAGGGGCCCGGCCGGGGCCGGCGGCTGGTGTTCATCGTGCTGGGCGCGTTCGGCGCCCTCCTCCTGCTGAACTTCGGCTTCCGGGCTCTCGACACCTTTATGCGGGAGGACCCCGTCGACGTCTCGATCGTCGACAAGCCGACGGGCCAGGCCGCGAACGGGTCCGGAGGCGCGGATTCCAGGACGGACACGGGATCGGACGCGGAACCCGGCGCGGAACCCGACGCCGGATCCGACGCCGGATCCGCCACCGGGAGCACGGACGCGATCCCGCCGGACCGTACCCGCACGATCAAGACCGAGAAGTGCACGGACCCCCTGGAGGACTCCTCCGACCCCGGCAAGGTCTACGCGCCGGACCTCCTCTACAAGGACGTCCTGTCGGTCAAGGAGTGTCTGCGCGCGGGGGGATGGACCTGGAAGGTCACCGAGGTCGACAACCCGCAGTACCCGAAGGACGCGGTGGTCCAGCAGTTCCCGAGCGGCGACAGCCCGGTCGGCAAGCGCCAGCAGTTCGAGCTGCACATCTCGACGGGCAAGGGCGGCACGGGCGGCGGCTGACCCGCGCGCGCCTCTTCCGTACTCCGTCATCCTCCCGTGTGGAACCCGGGCGCCCGAGATGCCGGACGGGCCGGGCCGTGTGACGCTGAATCCGTGATCACGGCCGCCCGCCGCCGCCCCGCGGCCCGTACGGGAGGGGTCCCGTCCCCGTGCATCCCACACCCGGCTCGCGCTCTGCGATCGCCGTCGCCGTCGCTGTCGCCGCACTGGCCGTCCTCGCCGCCCTCCTCGTGCCGCTCGTCTCCGCCGGGTCCGCCGTCTCCGCCGGGTCCGCCGGGTCCGCCGGGTCCGCCGGAGACGACAGGGGGATCGCGCCCCGGACGCGTACCGTCCTCGCCGCCGCCGCTCCCGTAGCGCTCGCCGCTCCCGCCCCACCGGGCACCTCCGGCGCCTCTGATGGCTCCGGTTCATCCGATGCGTACGGGACCGATTCCGACGGATCCGATACGTCCGGGGGGTCCTCCGGCACACCACCCGGCACCATGCCCCACCCGGGCCGGGGTCAGGGCCCGGACGCCGCGCCGCCCGATCCCGTACCGCCGTCGCTCGCCGGACACCCCGCGGGGGAGGGCCGTATCCGCCCCGGGCGCCCCCCGCACCACCTCCCGCCGTCGCCCGGGGTCTCCATGTCACAGTCCGGTATTGGTTCGCCGTCGGACCCGACGTCCGGCACCGACCCGGGAGCGCCCTCCGCGCCCCCCGTGGGGCCGGACGCCGCCCCCGCGGACGAGCCCGGCGAGGCCGGCGGCGTCCTTCCGCCGGGCGACCCGTACAGCGGGGACAGCACCGGGGACGCCACAGCCGATTCCGCCCGCACTCCGACTTCCGATGCCCACTCCGCCGCAGGTCAGCGGCGCGCTCGGGCGACAGGAGCACCAACGGCGCAGCAGATCTCGCCGCTGTCGCTGGGGGTCGGTCTTGCCCTGATGGGCCTCGGGATCGGCTTCCTCGGGGTCCGGCTCAGGCACCGCTGAGAGCGCTCCGGCTCCATCCCCCGTACCGCCGGTATCCCCCTTGAGGGGGACACGGCAGATCCATCCACCGATGGTTGGACGCGGGCTGCATACCGGGTATACATACTGAGTATGTCCATCCGCCACGGGTTGCTCGCCCTTCTGGAGCACGGCCCTCGATACGGCTCTCAACTTCGTACGGAGTTCGAGGCGCGTACGGGGTCGACCTGGCCGCTCAACGTCGGCCAGGTCTACACGACGCTGAACCGCCTCGAACGTGACGGCATGGTCACGCAGAACGGCGCCGACGAGGCCGGCCACGCGCTCTACGTCATCACGGACGCGGGCCGCCGGGAGCTGAGGACCTGGTTCGAGGCACCGGTCGACCGCACCAGCCCGCCCAGGGACGAGTTGTCGATCAAGCTCGCGATGGCGATCGGCGCGCCCGGGGTGGACGTCCGGCAGGTGATCCAGGCCCAGCGGCACCACACCGTCAAGGCCATGCAGGACTACACCCGGCTGAAGATGCAGGCGCTGGCCGCGATCGAGAACGGGGACGGTTCGAGTGAGCGGGACGACATCGCCTGGCTGCTCGTACTGGAACAGCTGATCTTCCAGACGGAGGCCGAGGCACGCTGGCTCGACCACTCGGAGGCAAGGCTCGTCAGGCTCTCCGCCAAGGCCGACCGGAGAGCGGGGGAAGACCGCAAGGCCGTACCGCGGACGGAGGGCACCGAAAGGCCCGCCCCCGCAGTTCCGCACGTCGCCACCACGACGCGCACCACCTGATCCACCGCTTCACAGATTCACAGATTCACAGATTCACAGATCTTCGCATCCACGGATCTTCGGATCTTCGGATCCACCGTTCGCAGCACACCGCCCCGGCCACACCGACCACACCAGCCACACCGACCACACCGGTGACGGGCCGTCCCGGCCGCCCGACCCGTCCGTTCGGCCGTCCGTTCGGTCGACTGGTCGGCCGGTCGGCTCCGGCCGCCGGACCGAATCCGGCGGTGGGCCGCCGGCCCGCTCCGGCCGCCCACAGCGGCCCGGGGCATTCCGCTCACCACTGTCCGCCCTAGGGGGGAACCCACCCATGTCCACACCCAGTCCCCAGCAGTCACAGCAGCACCATGGATCACAGCCGAACGAGGCGATCCTCCGGCTGGTCCAGCTGACCCGTGTCCACGGCAGCGGGGCCACCGAGGTGCACGCGCTGCGCGGGGTCAACCTCGATGTCTTCCCCGGTGAGCTGGTCGCCGTCATGGGCCCGTCCGGCTCGGGGAAGTCCACCCTGCTCACCCTCGCGGGCGGGCTCGACATGCCCACCTCGGGCCAGGTGATCGTCGAGGGTACGGACATCACCACCGCCGACCGCAAGAAGCTGGCGGCCCTGCGCCGCCGCAGCGTCGGCTACGTCTTCCAGGACTACAACCTGATCCCGGCCCTGACCGCCGCGGAGAACGTCGCCCTCCCGCGCGAGCTGGACGGCGCCAGCGCCCGCAAGGGCCGGGTGGAGGCGCTGGCGGCCCTGGAGGAGATGGACCTGGGGCATCTCGCCGACCGCTTCCCCGACGAGATGTCCGGCGGCCAGCAGCAGCGGGTGGCCATCGCCCGCGCCCTGGTCGGCGACCGGCGCCTCGTCCTCGCCGACGAGCCGACCGGCGCGCTGGACTCCGAGACCGGTGAGTCCGTCCTCGCACTGCTCCGCTCCCGCTGCGACGCGGGTGCCGCCGCCGTCCTCGTCACCCATGAGCCGCGGTTCGCGGCCTGGGCGGACCGGGTCGTCTTCGTCCGGGACGGCTCGGTCGTCGACCAGACGGTACGCAGCGACGCCGACTCCCTTCTGACGTCCCAGGGCGCCGACCTGTGAGCACGGCACGCACGGCAGACCAGTCGCGGACAATGAACGGACAGACCCAGTGAATTGGCTCCATTCCTGGCGGGCGGCGCTCCGGATCGCCCGTCGTGACGCATGGCGCTCCAAGGGCCGGAGTTTCCTGGTCCTGGCGATGATCGCCCTGCCGATCGTCGGTGTCAGCGCCGCCGATCTGACCCTGCGCAGCGCCGAACTCTCCACCACGGAGCGGCTGGCCCGGAGTATCGGCGCGGCGGACGGCCGGATCTCCGACCCGAACGTGGGCGGGATCGCCATCTTCCAGACGCCGTCGGGCGAGAACTTCGACACGGCGAAGACCCTCAAGGACAACGAGCCCTACCCCGAGGGCGAAGCCGATGTCCGCAAGGCGGCACCCCAGGGTGCCCGGCTGCTGCCGGACACCAGCGGCAGGGCGAAGCTCGAAACGACCCACGGACTGCTGAACACCGAGGTCCGTGAGCTGAAGACGACCGACCCGATGACGAAGGGCATGCTGTCCCTCACCGAGGGCCGGTTCCCCGCCCAGGAGTCCGAGGTCGCCGCGACCACCAGCTTCCTGAAGAAGAGCGGCCTCAAGGTGGGCGGCAAGCTCACCGCCCGCCATCTGGACCGCGAGTACCGCATCGTCGGCGCCTACGAGCTGCCCAGCTCCTTGAAGACCGACCAGGTCAACGCGTTGCCCGGGGCTCTCATCAAGCCGCTGAACGAGGCCCTGAAGAAGGCCGATCTGCAGACCGACTACGGCCAGACCACCTATCTGGTCGCCGTCGACGGCGGTTTCACGTGGAACATGGTCAAGGAGACCAACGCCAAGGGCGCCTTGGTCGAGTCCCGTGCGGTCGCCCACGACCCGCCGTCCGACGCCGATGTCCCGCTCTACCAGAAGCCCGGCTCGCAGTTCTGGAAGATGGACGAGTCCATGGGCGTGGAGGAGCTCTCCGTCCTCGCGACGGTCGTCGGTCTCGCCCTGCTGGAGATCTGTCTCCTCGCGGGACCGGCCTTCGCCGTGGGCGCCCGGCGCTCCCGCCGCCAGCTCGGTCTCGTGGGCGCCAACGGCGGTGACCGCAGCCATATCCGTGCCATCGTCCTCGCGGGCGGTGTGGTGATCGGTGCCGCCGCCGCGGTGATCGGTACGGCTCTCGGTGTCGCGCTCAGCCTCGCCCTCCGGGGAACCTTCGAGGAGATGCTGGGCGAGCGGTTCGGCTCCTTCGACGCCCGGCCGCTGGAGTTGCTGGCCATCGCCCTGCTGGCGGTCCTCACCGGAACGCTCGCCGCCCTCGTTCCCGCCGTCACGGCCTCCCGCCAGTCCGTTCTGGCATCGCTCACCGGCCGCCGCGGCATCCGCCGGGGCAGCCGGGTCCTGCCGATCATCGGTCTGGTCGCCGTGGTGTTCGGCACGACCGTCGCCCTGGCCGGATCCCTGCTCTTCAAGAGCTTTGTGATCGTCGCCGGTGGCGCGGCCGTCGCCGAGCTGGGTGTGGTGGCCCTGACCCCCGCCCTGGTCGGTCTCTTCGGCCGGTTGGGCCGTTTCCTGCCGCTGTCGCCGCGGCTGGCGCTGCGGGACGCGGTCCGCAACCGGGGACGTACGGCACCGGCCGTGGCGGCGGTCCTGGCGGCTGTCGCGGGCACCGTCGCGGTGGCCACGTACGCGGCGAGCGACGAGGCCCAGATGAAGGCGCAGTACACCGCATCGGCCCCGCACGGCTCGGTCTCCGTCCAGGACGAGAGCAGCAGCCGGGACATGCCCGCGATACGCGACGCCGTCCAGCGGAACATCCCCGCCGACGTCCGGGCCGATGTGGACCGGATCATCGTCGGCAAGAACACCTGCAGCGTCTACTCCGACGAGCCCGGATGCGGTCGCATCACGATCGTCATCCCCAAGGAGAACCGGTGCCCGCTGCACAGCTACAACAACTACGCGACCGACGATCCCGCGTCCAAGTACTCCGTCGCGGAGCGCCGGAAGCTGGCCAAGGACTGGCGCTGCAAGTCGGGTGACGGCGCCTATGTGAGCGATGTCGTCGTGGCCGACGACAAGCTGCTGAAGGTCCTCGGTATCAAGGACGCGGCCGCTGAGCGGGCGCTGAAGTCCGGTGGGGCGGTGACGTTCAACAAGACGCACGCCGACAGCTCCGGCAAGGTCGCCATCAAGGTCATCACCGACACCAAGGCCGCCCAGAAGGCACAGGAAGAAGGCAAGGAGGAGCCGGGCGTCGTCAAGTCCGTCCCGACGCACGAGGTCTCCGGCAATCCGAAGGCGTACGGCTTCCAGACCGTGCTGTCGCCCGCCGCGGCGAAGGCGGCCGGGCTGAAGGCCGTCCCGTACCGCGGGTACTTCTCCACCGACCGGATGACCAACAGCAAGGAGGAGCAGCGGCTGGAGGACGAGCTGTCCAAGATCAGCACGAACAGCGGTCTGCACATCGAGAAGGGCTACGAGTCCGAGACCAGCATCGTGCTGGTGGCGCTGGCCGCCTTCGCCGGACTGATCACCATCGGTGCGGCGGGTATCGCCACGGGTCTCTCGCAGGCCGACGCCGAGGCCGATCTGAAGACGCTGACCGCGGTCGGTGCCCCGCCGAGGGTCCGCAGGACGCTCAGCGGCTTCCAGTGCGGGGTGGTCGCCACCATGGGGGTGGTGCTCGGCTCGGCGGCCGGGATGGTGCCCGCGCTCGGGCTGATCCTCACCGACCGCCGCGAACAGCAGGAGTGGTACGAGAACGCGCTGGACCAGGGCTATGAGATGTCGGCACCGTACGTTCCGATCATCATGCCGTGGGAGACCCTCGGCGCCCTGCTGATCGCGGTTCCGCTGGGCGCGACCCTGCTGGCGGCGCTGCTGACGCGCTCGCGGGGCGCCCTGGCCCGCCGCGAGACCACGTAGCAACCCGTGTGCCGGGGGCCGGGACACCGGCCCCCGGGGCCGCGCACAGCGCCCGGCGGTCGTCGTACTCCGGCCACCTGCGCATTCGTGCCCCCGTGTGGGAGTGATCACTCCCGCCCGGGGGCACAGCACGTGATGAGGTCGGTGTGCGCGAGAATGGCGGCATGGATATGCCGAGGAATGAACACTCGCAGGAGAGTCCCCATGTCCTCGTCGTGGGACAGGACGGTATGGCTCTCGCTGGTGGCACTGGGGGTAGCGGTGACAACGAGCTGCGTGAGGTCCCCGTGACGGAGATGGTGGAGCAGCCCGCGAAGGTCATGCGGATCGGCAGCATGATCAAGCAGCTGCTGGAGGAGGTCAGGGCGGCTCCTCTCGACGAGGCGAGCCGGGTCCGGCTGAAGGAGATCCACGCCAGCTCGGTGAAGGAGCTGGAGGACGGGCTCGCCCCCGAGCTGGTGGAGGAGCTGGAGCGGCTGTCGCTCCCCTTCACCGACGAGGCCGTACCGTCCGAGGCCGAGCTGCGGATCGCCCAGGCTCAGCTCGTGGGCTGGCTGGAGGGGCTGTTCCACGGCATCCAGACGGCCCTGTTCGCCCAGCAGATGGCGGCCCGCGCCCAGCTGGAGCAGATGCGCCGCGCCCTGCCGCCGGGAGCCCCGCACGACGACGACGGCCTGCCCGAGGGCGCGCTGCGTTCGGGGCCGTATCTGTAGGGCTGTCGGGATCCGCAGAGCCCCCGGGGTTCGCCCGAACCCTCGTCGGTCATTCCGTCCGTAGTTCCACGGCCCGGTCGTGGCCCGGTCGCCCGGGTCCTGTCACGGGTCGTGCCGTACGGACGCGGGGCTCGGACCGCGAGCCGCGGGCCGTCCCGGGGGTGGCCGGGACGACCGTCTCCGCGGTCGTTTTCGCGGTCGTTTTCGCGGTGGGGGTGGGGGTCGGGGGTCTCGGGAATGGGGATCTCAGGAGTCGGGGTCGGCTCAGACCGCCCTGAGCAGGATCTTGCCGACGTGCGTACCGGACTCCAGCGCCTCGTGGGCCGCCGCGGCGTCCCGGAGCGGGAACTCCCGGTCGATCACGGTCCTGACCCGGCCCGCCGCGATGAGCGGCCAGACGTGTTCCCGTACGGCTGCCACGATCGCCGCCTTCTCCTCCAGCGACCGGGCCCGCAGTGACGTCGCCGTGATCGCCGCCCGCTTCCCGAGCAGGGTCGACAGATTCAGCTCGCCCTTGATCCCGCCCTGGAGGCCGATGACGGCGAGCCGGCCGTTCACGGCAAGCGCCCGGACGTTCCGGTCCAGATACTTCGCGCCCATGATGTCGAGGATGACATCGGCGCCGTCGCCGTCGGTGGCCCGGCGCAGTTCGTCGGCGAAGTCGTCCTGCCGGTAGTCGATGAGGATGTCCGCGCCCAGTTCGGCGCAGCGCGCCAGTTTCTCCGGGCTGCCCGCGGTGACCGCCACCCGTGCCCCGACGGCCTTGGCGAGCTGGATGGCCATCGTGCCGATACCGCTCGCCCCGCCGTGGATCAGCACGGTCTCACCGGGGCGCAGATGGGCGATGAGGAAGACATTGGACCAGACCGTCGCGGTGACCTCGGGCAGGGCGGCGGCGACCGCGATATCGATGCCCGGCGGTACGGGCAGTACCTGACCGGCGGGCACCGCGACCTTCTCCGCGTACCCGCCGCCCGCGAGAAGGGCGCACACCTCGTCGCCGAGCGCCCAGCCCGACACCCCGGGGCCGATGCCGACGATCCGGCCCGAGCACTCCAGGCCCGGATAGGGCGACGCGCCCGGCGGGGGGTCGTAAAAGCCCTGCCGCTGGAGGAGGTCCGCGCGGTTGACGGCGCTCGCCACCACCTCGACGAGGACCTCGCCCTCCCCCGCCACGGGATCGGGCACCTCGGCCCAGACCAGCGCCTCGGGCCCACCGGGTTCCGGAATCGTGATCGCATGCATGGCGGCGAGGCTACTCCGGCGATGTCCCCGCCCCCCTTCCGGCACCTCGGACCGGCCCTCGGGTGCGTCCGGCCGGCCGGGTCGCGGCCCCGGCCGGTCCCGCGCGGATCAGGGCCGGGTGGTGGTGGGGTGCTGCGGTGACGGGGGCGCTTCGGCCCGGACGATGGTGATCAGACGGTCGGTCAACTGGAGCGGGCTCGCCGCCGGGTCGTCGTACCCGATCAGCCGATGGCCCCGCAGCACGCTCACGACGAGATCGCCGGTGTCCCGGACGTTCCGCCCGACCTCGGCCTTTATCACCGGCCGCTCGACCAGATCGAGCCCGCTGCCCTGATGGATCAGATCCTCCATCACGGCCCCGGCGCTCGGGCTGAGAACGGAGAGCCCGAGCAGCCGCCCGGCCGCGCTGGCGCTGGTGATCACCGTATCGGCGCCCGACTGACGCAGCAGCGGCCCGTTCTCCTCCTCCCGTACCGCCGCCACGATCTTCGCCTGCCGATTGAGCTGGCGCGCCGTCAGCGTGACCAGGACGGCGGTATCGTCGCGCTGGGTCGCGATCACGATCTGCCGGGCCCGCTGGACCTCCGCCCGGAGCAGTACATCGCTGCGGGTCGCGTCGCCGACCACGCCCTCGATGCCCTCGGCACGGGCCGAATCGACCACCTTGCTGCTCGGGTCGAGCACGATGACCTGCTCCTTCGGCAGGCCCGTCGCCATCAGTGTCTGCAGGGCCGAGCGGCCCTTCGTACCGAAGCCGACGATGATCGTGTGATCACGCACGTCCGGCCTCCTCCTCGTCTGTCGCGGTTCTGCCCGTCGTACGCCGCCACCGACGGGTGCGGTGATCCTCATGATCCCGGCACTTCCGACCGAACCCGGCGAGACTTACCCGGACGTATCCGCGACCATGGTCACCCATGCCCCGCGAGACGGCCAATGCCGGAGGAGACACGCGATGAAGGACGAGGAACATCCGCCGCCCAGGGGACGGATCTCGATCCTGCGTTCCATCTGGTTCCGCTCCACCAGGGCGGAGGCCAGTGAAGACACCGAGGCGAGTCGCCTCATCACCATGCCCGCCCAGGCCGCCGTACCGCCGCTCCAGCAGGTACTGCGACGGCTGGCCATGGCGATACTGGTTCTCGCCGTCACCACCCTGCTCGTCTGGCTCGACCGCGCGGGCTACAACGACAACGCGGACGGCAAGGTCGACCTCCTCGACGCGGCGTACTACACCACGGTCACCCTCTCCACCACGGGCTACGGCGATATCGCCCCGGTCAGCGACGCCGCCCGGCTGACGAACATCTTCGTCATCACCCCGCTGCGGGTGGTGTTCCTGATCATCCTGGTCGGTACCACCCTGGAGGTCCTCACCGAACGCACCCGCCAGCAGGTACGCGTCCACCGGTGGCGCTCCAAGATGCGGGACCACGTCGTGGTCGTCGGCTACGGCACCAAGGGGCGGCATGCCGTGGAGACTCTGATCGGCCAGGGGCTGACCAAGGAGCAGATCGTCGTGGTCGACCCCCTCCAGAAGGCGATCGACGCGGCGAACTCCGACGGTCTCGTCGCCGTCCAGGGCGATGCCACCCGCTCCCGCACCCTGCTGAAGGCGGAGCTGGAGCGGGCCGCCCGGGTGATCATCTCCACCCAGCGCGACGATACGGCGACCCTGGTCACCCTGACCGCGCGCCAGCTCAACCGCCGGGCCGCCATCGTGGTCGCGGTCCGCGAGGACGAGAACGTACCCCTGCTGAAGCAGAGCGGCGCGGACACCGTGGTCACCAGCTCCAGCTCGGCCGGGCGGCTGCTGGGGGTGTCGACGGCCAGTCCGCATGTGGCGGACACCCTGGAGGATCTGATGACCCACGGCCGCGGGCTCAGCCTCACGGAACGGGCGGTGCACAAGGACGAGATCGGCAAGACACCGCGGGAGTGCGCGGATCTCGTGGTCGCCGTGGTGCGGCGCAAGCGGGTCCTGGACTACGCCGATCCGGAGGCCGCGACCATGCAGTTCGGAGACCGGCTGATCATCGTCGGCCGGGAGGAACCCCCGTACTGACGGTGGTGACTGACCGTGTCTCACGTTTCGTGTTTCTCGTTTCACGTGAAACACGCTCAGTCACCGTCCGGGCGGCCTCCCGCCCCGCTGTCAGAGCCCGTCGCCGCAGCCCAGGGGGAGATCCAGGACTTCCAGTTCGTCCCCGGGACGCGCACCGCCCGGCGGGACGACGGCCAGACCGTCGGCCGCCGCGAGCCCGCGCAGCATCGCCGGACCGTGGTACCGCAGCGGCACCAGCAGCGACCCGCTGTGGACGACGGGCACGAGCCGGGTGTCGTACGGGTGGCCGGGCACCTCGTCGCGTACGGGCGCGGTGTACGGAACCGGCTCCGGCAGCCCGGCGAGCGCGCGCAGCAGCGGCGCGGCCAGGGTGAGCAGTCCGGAGACCGCGGCGAGGGGATTGCCGGGAAGCCCGACGAGCCGGCGGGGTCCTGACCCGTCCGGGAAGCGGGCCAGCAGCATCGGATGGCCGGGCCGGACGCCGACACCGTCGACCACCAGGCCGGCGCCCGCTTTCCGGAGGACGGGATGGACGTGGTCGACGGGTCCGGCGGCCGTACCGCCGGTGGTGACGACGACATCGGCCGGGGATCCGGTCACCGCCCGGTGGAGCGCGGCCTCGTCGTCGCCGATCCGGCGGGTGCCCAGGACATCGGCGCCGAGCGCCCGCAGCCACGGGCCGGCCATGGGTCCGAGGGCGTCCCTGATCCGGCCGTCTCGGGGGAGTCCGTCACCGAGGAGTTCGTCCCCGACCACCAGCACTTCGACGGTGGGCCGGGGGACGACGGCGAGTTCGTCGTAGCCCGCGGCCGCCGCGAGTCCGAGGACGGCGGGGGTGACCTGGGCCCCGGCGGGCAGCAGCCGCTCGCCGGACCGGCACTCCTGGCCCCGGGAGCGGATGTCCTGGCCGTGCACCACCGTCCGGACCGCCAGCAGCAGCCCCCGGGCGGGGTCCGTCCTGGCGTGTTCGTTACGGATCACCGCGGTGGTGTCGTGCGGGATCCGGGCCCCGGTGGCGATCCGTACGGCGGTGCCGTCGGGGAGCGGGGGCGCGTCCCCGCTCCCGGCGAGTACGGGGGCGGATCCGTCGACGTCCCAGGGGCCCGGTCCTGCCACGGCCCAGCCGTCCATGGCGGAGGTGTCGAAAGAGGGCAGATCGCAGAGGGCGGTCAGCTCCTCGGCCAGGACGAGACCCAGGGCCCGCTCCAGCGGCACCCGGTGGGTCCGGTCGCCCCTGAACGCCTCCCGGCCGCTCCGGGCGGCCCTGGTCCGGGCGTCGGGCCAGGGGATCGGCCCGGGGCACCCGGCCGGATCCGTATCGCGGGCCGCACGCGGCGGTACGGACGGCCGGGCGGGGCGTCCGACGAGCGCGAGGGCCTCCTCCACACCGTCGTCGGTGTCGTCCACGCCACCGGAAACGCCGGAAACGCCGGGGGCGCCGGGGATGCCGGGGGCGCCGGGGAGGTCTTCGGTCGGGGTGTCCCGCCGCCCGCCCGCGCGGGTCCCGCCACTCACGCCCCGCCTCCGTCGCGTCCGGCGGATCCGCCGGCGCTTCCGGCGGGCCCGCCGTCCGGCGCGTTCCCGGTCTCCTCGGCCCAGCGGCGGGCGAGGGCGGCGGCCTTGCGGACCGCCTCCGCCACCGCGTCGGGTCCGCCGCCGGCCGCCGAGGCCGCCGCGTATCCCACGAGAAACGTGGTCAGCGGGGCGGCGGGCCTGGCGACGCCGTGCGCGGCGTCGCGGGCCAGATCCAGCAGCGATGTGGTGTCGACGTCGAGATCGACACCGAGTTCGTCCTTGACCGCGGTGATCCATTCCTCCAGCACGGTGCCATGCTCCCTGATCCGGGCCCTGGCGACGGTGATGTCCTCCCAGGTGTCGCAGTCGAAGGAGGCGAACGGCCCCGCTTCGATCCGGGCCAGGTCCAGCTCCTGGACCAGCAGCCGCAGCGGCAGCCCGGCGGGGGATCCGTACTCCGTCGCGAGCAGAGCGAGTTCCCGGCGGAGCGGCTCCGCCCGGTAGGCCGCGACCAGCGGCTGGTCCCGCCCGCCGGGGTCGGTGAGGACGACGCCCTCGGTCCCGCCGGTCCCGAGGGCGTCCACCAGTCGGCGCACGGTCGACGGGCCGAGGAACGGCAGATCGGCGGAGAGCACGACGACCACACCGTCCGGCGGGGTGCCGACGCGCCGTACACCCGCGTCGAGCGCGGCCAGGGGGCCGCCGCCCGGCGGCTCCTCCCGGGCCCAGACGACGGGCCGTACGGTCGCCCTGCGCCCGCCGACGACCACCGTGCGCCCGGCCTCCCGGCAGGCGCCCAGCACCCGGTCGAGAAGGGCCCGCCCGCCCACGGCGACCCCCGGCTTGTCCGCCCCGCCGAGCCGCTTCGCACCCCCTCCGGCGAGCACGACGGCGTCGTACGGGACATCGGCCCCGTCGGCCGGGACGGGGCCGGACTCCGTGGTCATACCGGTGGTACCGAGATCGCGGTCATACCCGGCAGTATGGTCCGCCCCCGCTCCGGACGAGAACACCCCTCTTCCGGCCGGGCGGTTCCCCCGCGCCTCCGCACACCTCCGCCTCGGCACGGTCACCCGGCACGGCGCATCAGCAAGCCGGGCCCGCCCGGGGTCACGGGCCCGCCGCAGGGTCACACCGTGCGCAGCAGCACCGCGGGCTGTTCGACGCAGTCCGCGACGTACCGCAGGAACCCGCCCGCCGTACCGCCGTCGCACACCCGGTGGTCGAAGGTGAGGGAGAGCTGCACGACCTGGCGTACGGCCAGCTCGCCCTGGTGCACCCAGGGCTTGGGCACGATCCGGCCGACGCCGAGCATCGCCGCCTCCGGGTGGTTGATGATCGGCGTGGATCCGTCGACCCCGAACACCCCGTAGTTGTTCAGGGTGAACGTCCCCCCGGTCAGATCGGCCGGCGTCAGGGCGGAGTGGCGGGCCGCGTCCGTCAGCCGGGCGAACTCCTCCGTGAGCGACTCGGCGCTCCGGCGCTGCGCCGACCTGACCACCGGGACGACCAGGCCCCGTTCGGTCTGGGCGGCGAAGCCGAGATGCACCTCGGGCAGCCGGACGATCTCCCGCCGGTCCGTGTCGACCCTCGCGTTCAGCTCCGGATAGCGGGCGAGCGCCGCCGTGCAGACCCTGGCGAGCAGGGCGAGCAGGGATATCTTCGGGCCGCCCGCGGCGTTCATCGCCGTCCGCGCGGCCATCAGCTCGGTCGCGTCCGCGTCGACCCAGCAGGTGGCGTCGGGTATCTCGGAGCGGCTGCGGGCCAGCTTGTCGGCGACGGCCCCGCGCACACCGCGCAGCGGTATCCGTACCTCCTCCGCGATCCCCCGGCCGGACCCGGCCACGGCGGCGGCCGGAGCGGGGGCCGGGGCCGGGGCCGGGGCCTCCCGGGCCGGGGCCTGTGCGGCGGCGGCGGACGCGCCCGTGTCGATGGCCCGTTCGACGTCGGACCGCAGAATCAGCCCCTCCGGGCCGGACCCGGTCAGCCGTCGCAGATCGAGGCCGCTCTGCCGGGCCAGCCGTCGCACCAGCGGCGAGATGACGGGCACGGGCCCCTCCACCGCCGGGTCCGCCACCGCCGCCGTGCCGTGGTCGGGGGTGACGACCCCGGGCTCCCGCAGAACGGGCGTTTCGGGACCGCTCGGTACGGAAACGGGCCGGACCCGGCGGCGACGAGCGGCGGGCGCCCCCGTCCCGTACCCCACGAGCACATTGCCCGACGTCTCACCCGACGCCCCGGAACCGGCCCCCGAACCCGAACCGGCGCCCGGACCCGAACGGGAGCCGGAATCCGGCCGGGAGCCCGAGCCGACGCCCGGACCCGAGCCGGCACCCGGACCCGGGCCGGAACCCGGCCGGGAGTCCGTACCGGCGGCAGCCCCCGCGGCGGGCGGACCGCCGCCGTCCGGCGCCGCGCCCCGCCCGGTCGCACCCACCGCGACCGTCAGCAGCGGCGCCCCCACCGGGAGTTCCGTCCCCTCGTCGCCGAAGCGCGCGGTCACCACGCCGCCGTACGGGCAGGGCACCTCCACCATCGCCTTGGCCGTCTCGACCTCGACCACGGGCTGGTCGACGGCGACCACGTCGCCGACCGCGACCAGCCAGCGCACGATCTCCGCCTCGGTCAGCCCCTCCCCGAGATCGGGCAACCTGAACTCCAGCACCTGGGCCATCAGCTCTCCGCCTCCCACTGCAACCGCGCCACCGCGTCGAGGACCCGGTCGACCCCGGGCAGATGGTGCCGCTCCAGCATCGGCGGCGGATAGGGGATGTCAAACCCGGCCACCCTCAGCACCGGCGCCTCCAGCCGGTGGAAGCAGCGCTCGGTGACCCGGGCCGCGATCTCACCGCCGGGTCCGCCGAAGCCGGTGGCCTCGTGGACGACGACCGCCCGCCCGGTGCGCCGTACCGAAGCGCATACCGTCTCGTCGTCGAACGGCACCAGCGTCCGCAGATCGACGACCTCCAGATCCCAGCCCTCGGCGGAAGCCGCCTCCGCCGCCTCCAGACAGACCGGCACCGACGGCCCGTAGGTGATCAGGGTGGCGCTGCTCCCCCGGCGCCGGACCACGGCACGGCCCAGCGGCTCCACCGCCTTCGGCGCCTCCGGCGACCAGTCGGCCTTGGACCAGTACAGCCGCTTGGGCTCCAGGAAGACCACCGGATCGTCCGAGGCGATCGACGCCCTCAGCAGCCCGTAGGCGTCGTCCACGGTCGCGGGGGCGACGACGTGCAGCCCCGGTGTGGCCATGTAGTACGCCTCGGAGGAGTCGCTGTGGTGCTCGACCCCGCCGATCCCGCCGCCGTACGGCACCCGGACGGTGATCGGCAGCGGCATGGCGCCCCTGGTGCGGTTGCGCATCCGGGCGACATGGCTGAAGAGCTGCTCGAACGCGGGGTAGGCGAAGGCGTCGAACTGCATCTCCACCACGGGCCGCAGACCGTACATCGCCATACCGACGGCCGTACCGAGGATGCCCGCCTCGGCGAGCGGGGTATCCGTACAGCGGGTGTCGCCGAACTCCGCGGCGAGCCCGTCCGTGATCCGGAAGACCCCGCCCAGGGTGCCGACGTCCTCGCCCAGGACATGGACCGCCGGGTCCTCGGCCATCGCGTCCCGCAGGGCCCTGCGCAGGGCCTGGGCCATCGTCGCGGGCTTCGCCGGGGCCTCGGCCCGCCCGGCCGGTGTGGTCGTCGCCGTGCTCATCGGTCCCCTCCTTCCGGTCCTTCGGGTCCTTCGGGTCCTTCCGGCCCCGCCGGATCCTCGTGCCCCTCCGCCGCCGCCAGCTCGGCCCGCAACTGGGCCGCCTGCTCCCGGAGCTGGCCCGTCCGCTCCGCGTACACCTGCCCGAACAGATCCATCGGGTCGAGCACCGGATCCGCGTTCATCCCCTCGCGCAGCGCGGCCGCCATCTCCTCGGCCGCGTCCGCGACGGCCTGCTTACGGCCCTCGTCCAGCAGCCCGAGGGCCGTCAGCTCCCGCTCCAGCAGCAGGATCGGATCGTGGTCGCGCCACAGGTCGACATCGGTGTCGCCGCGGTACCGGGTGGCGTCGTCGGCGTTCGTATGGGCGTCCATCCGGTAGGTGACCGCCTCCACCAGCGTCGGGCCGCCACCACCGCGGGCCCGCTCCATCGCCTCGGAGAGCACCCGGTGGACCGCGGGCGCGTCGTTCCCGTCGACGAGCCGGCCGGGCATGCCGTACCCCACGGCCTTGTGGGCCAAGGAGGGCGCGGCGGTCTGCTTGGCCAGCGGGACGGAGATCGCGAAGCCGTTGTTCTGTACGAAGAAGACGACCGGCGCCCGCCAGACGGCCGCGAAGTTCAGCGCCTCGTGGAAATCGCCCTCACTGGTGCCGCCGTCGCCGACGAGGGCGAGCGCGACCACGTCGTCCCCTTTGAGCCGGGCCGCGTGCGCCAGTCCGACCGCGTGCGGCAGCTGGGTGGCCAGGGGAGTGCACAGGGGGGCGATCCGGTGCTCGTACGGGTCGTAGCCGGTGTGCCAGTCGCCCCGGAGCAGGGTCAGTGCCTGCACCGGGTCGAGACCGCGGGCGACGGCTGCCAGCGTGTCCCGATAGCTCGGGAAGAGCCAGTCCTGCTCCCGGAGCACGAGCGCGGCGGCCACCTCGCACGCCTCCTGGCCGGTGCTCGACGGATAGACGGCGAGCCGCCCCTGCTTCGTCAGGGCCGTCGCCTGGACGTTGTACCGGCGGCCGCGGACGAGCTGGGCGTAGAGGGTGAGCAGAAGCTCGGGATCGGCCGCCGTCGCCGCGTCCGTACCGAGCACCCGGAACGGCTCGGGGTCCGGGAGCAGGGGCGCGGGATCGGTGCGGGGCCGCCACGCCGGGGGCGGGCTTGGCCGGTAGGCCGCGGAACCGGGCAGCTCCTGCACGGTCGTGCTGCTGCTCTTGCGCAACGCGAGCACCTCCTCGTGGGGGCGGTGTGGAAGCGGCCCGGCTGTGGCCCGCCTCACCTACCGATTGTTCGGTCGTCGGCGCATTTTGGCTACAGGCACCCTCAGCCTGTGGACAAACGGTTCTCCACAGCCTGTGATGGGCACAGGTCGTCCATGGCGGGAAGGCGGGGGGACATGGGAACTGAACAAATGGCCGCCGGCGCGGCCCGGACCGGGCAACTGCCCGCGCCGCGGCCACTGGACGCGATCGACCGGGACATCCTGGAGATCCTCCGGGCCGACGGCCGGGCCTCGATACGTTCCGTGGCCGAGCGGGTACACGTCTCCCGCGCCAACGCCTACGCCCGGATCAACCGGCTGCTCGACGACGGGGTGATCCGCGGCTTCAGCGCCCGGATCGACCACGAGCGGGCGGGCCAGGGGGCCTCCGCCTACATCACCCTCAAAATCGTCCAGAACTCCTGGCGCACCGTGCGCGAACAGCTCGAAGAGCTGCCGGGCGCCGCACACATCGCCCTGGTCAGCGGTGATTTCGATGTCCTGCTGCTGATCCACACCCGGGACAACCGGACCCTGCGCGAACTGGTACTGACCCGGCTCCAGGCCATTCCGGAGGTGCTGTCCACACGGACCCTGCTGGTCTTCGAGGAGACCGACCTCGACAGGGGCACGGGCGTCCCTGCGCCCACCCCGGCACCGGAGAACGAGAACGGCACCCCCGACTGAGGCTGCCCCCGACTGACCCCGGCCGATTCCTGCTGCCCCCGCGCACACGGCCGGACGGCGCGATCCGCGCCCGCCCGGAGCCGAGCCGTCCCGGAACCGCCCCGGAACCGCCGCGGAACCGGTCCCGGAACCGGCCCGGAAAGCCGCCCGGGAGGGCCCTCAGGGGGCCGTCAGCCCCGCGCCGGTTCCGACGGGCCCGACGGGCCCACCGCGTCCGTCCGGGGCCCGTCCGCCGTCCGCAGGCCGTCGAAGGCGATCCGTACGACCGTCTCCGCCACCTGGTCCCCCTCCCAGCCCCCGCCGGGATGCGGCCGGTACCACTCCACCAGGGAATTGATCATGCCGAAGAGGAGCCGGGTGGCGAGCCGGGTGTCCACATCGGCCCGCAGATCCCCGTCCGCCGCGGCCGCCCGCAACAGCTCGGCGACCCGGTGGTCGAACTCGCGGCGGCGCTCCATGGCCCACCGTTCCGTCTTGGTGTTGCCCCGGACCCGCAGCAGCAGCGTCACATAGGGCAGATCGACCACCAGCAGCTGTACGGTCCGCCGGACCACGTGCTCGACCCGTTCCACGGCCCGGCCCCGCTGCGCCCCCGGCTCGTCGAGGATCGCGAACAGCCCGTCGATCGCCCGGCTCACCGCCCGCCGCAGCAGCTCCTCCTTACCCGCCACATGGTGGTAGATCGAGGATTTCGAGATCCCCGCCGCCTGGGAGAGGTGCTCCATGGAGGTGCCGTCGTAGCCGCGCTCGTTGAAGATCCGCACGGCCACGGTCAGCAGCGTCTCCGGGGTGTACGTGTCCCGCTTGGCGGTGGTCATCCGTCCGCTCCCTCGTCTTCGAAAGTCCACCGGACGCCGTCGACGGCGCGGAGCCGGGCGCGGGCGGCGTCCCGCCCGACCGCGTCCATCCGGCCTTTCCCGACCGGCCGGCCGAGCCGCGCGCCGACGGCGGCCACGGCCCCGGCGGCGCGCTCCCCGTCCGGGTCGCGGAGGCGTACGGGGGGTCCGGCGGCCGGAGCCACCCGGGCTATGCCCCGGCCCATACGCCCGGCCGTCCCGGCACCGATGGTCCGGCCGTCGTCGGACCCGTGCTCGATGGCGGTCATGGAGGTGATCCTCCCCGATGAGTTTTCCACAGCTTCGACAGGCCCCCTTGTACCGACCGATCGTTCGGTTACTCTAACTCTGTCCGCTGATCCCCGCCCCTATCGACGAGGAGTTGGTCCGTCGTGACCCTGACCGAGACCCGACTGACCGACCACCGGGCGACGCTCGATCAGGCCCTTGAGACGATCCGCACCCGGGCCTACTGGTCCCCCCACCCCGAACACCCCAAGGCGTACGGGGAGAGCGCCCCCGCCGACGGTCTCGCGGCCTTCGAGGCGCTCAAGGGCACCCGGTTCGAGCTGGACCAGCCCGGCACGGACGGCTGGGCGGGCTCCGAAGTCTCCCCTTACGGGCCCGAGTTGCGTATCGAGTATCCCCATGTCGACCCCGATGTGCTGCTCCCCGCGATGCGCGCGGGCGTGCCCGCCTGGCGGGACGCGGGGCCGGAGCGGCGCGCCCTGGTCTGTCTGGAGATCCTCGCGCGGATCGGCGCGCGGACACACGAGTTCGCCCATGCCGTGATGCACACCAGCGGCCAGGCGTTCATGATGGCGTTCCAGGCCGGCGGGCCGCACGCCCAGGACCGCGGCCTGGAAGCGGTGGCGTACGCCTATCTGGAGCAGACCCGGACCCCCGGGACGGCGGATTGGGCCAAGCCGCAGGGGAAGCGGGACCCCCTGAAGCTGCGGAAGTCGTTCACGACGGCCGGGCGGGGTGTCGCGCTGGTGATCGGCTGCAACACCTTCCCGACGTGGAACGGCTATCCGGGGCTCTTCGCGTCCCTCGCCACCGGTAATCCGGTGCTGGTCAAGCCGCATCCGCGGGCCGTGCTGCCGCTCGCGCTCACCGTCCGGGCCGCCCGGGAGGCGCTCGCGGACGCGGGCTTCGACCCCAATCTGGTCTGTCTCGCCGCCGAGCGCCCCGGTGAGGGCATCGCCAAGACCCTCGCGCTCCGCCCCGAGGTCAGGATCATCGACTACACGGGCTCCACGGCCTTCGGCGACTGGCTGGAGACCCATGCCCGCCAGGCCCAGGTCTACACGGAGAAGGCGGGGGTCAACACGGTCGTCGTCGACTCCACCGACGACTACAAGGGAATGCTGTCCAACCTGGCCTTCTCCCTCTCCCTCTACAGCGGCCAGATGTGCACGACCCCGCAGAATCTGCTGATTCCGCGCGACGGGATCGCCACGGACGCGGGCCACAAGTCGTACGACGAGGTGGTCGGCGATCTCGCGGCCTCGGTGGGCGGTCTGCTCGGGGACGACGCCCGGGCCAACGCCCTGCTGGGCGCGCTGGTCAATCCGGACGTGAAGATGCGGCTGGACGGGGCGGCCGGTCTCGGCGAGGTCGCGCTGCCTTCCCGCAAGGTCACCCATCCCGACTTCCCGGACGCCGTCGTCCGGACCCCGGTCATCGTCAAGGTGGACGGCGCCGGGCCGGACGCGGAGGCGATGTATCTCGCCGAGTGCTTCGGCCCGGTGTCGTTCGCGGTCGCGGTGGAGTCGACGGCGGCGGCGGTCGAACTGCTGCGGCGCACGATCCGCGACAAGGGCGCGATGACGGTCGGTGCCTATACGACGTCGGAGGAGGTCGAGCGGGCGGTCGAGGAGGTCTGTCTGGACGAGTCGGCCCAGCTCTCCCTGAATCTGACGGGCGGGGTGTACGTCAACCAGACGGCCGCCTTCTCCGACTTCCACGGCTCCGGCGGCAACCCGGCGGCGAACGCGGCGCTCTGCGACGGAGCGTTCGTGGCCAACCGCTTCCGGGTGGTGGAGGTCCGCCGCCAGGCGTAGGTCACGTCTTGTGGGCCCTGCCGGGCTCTCGTACGGAGCCGGGAGCCCGGGTCCCCGGGCCGGTCCGGGGCCGGGACGGCTCGGCTCGGCTCAGGACGGCACGGGACGGCTCAGGACGGCGCGGAGATCTCGGCGTACCGCTGTACCCAGGCGTGCATGGCGATGGCCGCGGCCGCTCCCGCGTTGATCGACCGCGTCGAGCCGAACTGGGCGATCGAGCAGACCATCGCCGCGTGCTCGCGCGCCTCCTCCGTCAGCCCCGGGCCCTCCTGGCCGAAGAGCAGCACACAGCGGCGCGGCAGAACGGTCCGCTCCAGCGGTACGGCCCCGGGGAGGTTGTCGATCCCGATGACCGGCAGCCCCTCGGCCGCCGCCCACGCCGTCAGGGCGGCGGTGTCCGGGTGGTGCCGTATGTGCTGATAGCGGTCGGTGACCATGGCGCCGCGCCGGTTCCACCGGCGGCGGCCCACGATATGGACCTCCCGGGCCAGGAAGGCGTTGGCGGTCCGGACCACGGAGCCGATATTGAAGTCGTGGCTCCAGTTCTCCACGGCGATATGGAAACCGTGCCGCCGGGTGTCGAGGTCGGCGACGACGGCCTCCCGCTTCCAGTAGCGGTAGTGGTCGACCACATTGCGGCGATCGCCACCGGCCAGCAGCTCGGGGTCGTACCGCTCGTCGTCGGGCCAGGGCAGCGGATGCGGCCCGACCCCGATCTCGGGGCCGAAGCCGTCGTCGTACTGCACCGGCTCGTCCGCCCCCTCCGGGACGGCCCGGACGGCTGCCGGGTCTGCTGCGGGTGCGGTGCCTCGGGTCGTACTCACCCCACGAGCGTACGGGGCTGTCCGGAGTCCCCGGTCCGCTGCTCCGGCAGTACGGCCCCGGTCCCGCCCTTCGCGCCGCCGTCACCACCGTCGCCGCCCCCGCCCCCGCCCCCGTCCCCGTCCCCGGTGTTCGGCCGCCGGCCGACCCGGGTCAGCAGCCGGTCCCGGCCGCGTGTCACCCGGACACCCAGCCACAGCAGGAACGCGGTGGGCAGGAAGACGGCGTCGGCGGCGATCATCGCCATCGAGAAGAAGGGGAGCCCCATGATGACGGCGATCGCAGCGTGCTCGGCGATCATCACCACCAGCAGGACGTTCTTCACCCGGCGGTTGAAGAGGGTGAACGGGAAGGCGACCTGCACGATGACCGTGCCGTAGGTCAGCGCCATCACCATCAGCCCGTGGGAGCCCAGGAACTCGGAGAGCGCGGGCCAAGGGGCGAAGTAGTCCAGCTCCAGGGTGTAGTAGAGCGCCGTCCCGTCGCCCCAGCGCGACCCCTGGATCTTGTACCAGCCCGCCGTGGCGTAGATCAGACAGACCTCGGCCATGATGATCACGAGCCCGGCGTTGTGGCCGATATTGGCGAGGGTGTCCAGCAGGACGCGGGGCTGGACGGCGGCTCCGGGCCGGTTCACCAGCCACCACAGGGCCAGCCCCACCCACATGCCCCACAGCACCAGCAGAACGAAGAGACCGGTCCGGTTCTCCACGGTGGCCAGCAGCAGGGCGGTACCGGTCACCACCCAGAGCACCGGGCCCACGCGGTCGGGCGCGTCCGGCGCCGTACGCGCCCTTCTGGCATCCAGCGACCAGACCTGGCCGCACCGGGTGACCAGCAGATAGAGCGCCATGATGTGGATGACGTTGTCGCCGCCGTCGCCCACGAAGATCGCGCGGTTCTGGAGCGACAGCACCCCGACCATGAAGAGCGCCGACATGGTGCGGGTCCGCCAGCCCAGACAGAGGCCGAGCGACGCCAGGACGGACACGGCGTAGACGATCTCGAACCAGAGCCGGCCGTCCGACCACATGAGGACGGTGAAGGCGTCGTTGTCGGAGATGAACGTGTCCGCCATCTGCCAGCTCCACGGCCCGTCAGGACCGTACAGCTCATGGCGGTGGGGGATCTCCCGCAGCAGGAAGAAGAGCCAGGTCGCGGAGAAGCCGATCCGGATGATCGCGCTCTGGTACCGGCCGAAGGCGGTCGCGGTCACCTTCTGGAGCAGCTCGGCGGTCCGGTTGGAGCCGTCGTTCACATCGCTCATCGGGCCGCCTCCGTACGCTCGCCGCCGCCGTTGCCGGACCCGGACCCGGACCCGGAGCCGATGGTGTCGCCCGCGCGGACGCCGTAGCCGAGGGGCCGGTCGGCGTTGGTGACGTTCCACCACGGCAGGACCCGGTACGAGGGCCGGGTGTCGGTCTTCTCCTTCGACCACGGCGGTGCCTCCACCAGGGTCGCCACCGAGCGGATCTGGATCCGCTCCACCTCCGGCCCGAGGTCGTGGTCCCGCTCGAGACGCAGCATCACCAGCCGGCGCAGATACGACTCGGAGAGCTCACCGCGGGTGCCCGTGGCCCGGTTCTGATCGTCGTGCGAGCCCGTGTAGAAGTCCCAGGCCCGCCGCAGCTGGTTCTGGGCGGCATGGCTGGGCAGGAGGCTGCCGCGGATCGCCTCGACGTCGTCGGCGCCCAGGTCGATCCACTCCGTGATCTTCTTCTCGCCGTCCGGTCCCGCCAGCTCCGCCTTCACCTGGACGGTGACGTCCTGCTGGAGCGGATTGGGGGCGAAGAGCTTCCAGTTCTGCTCGAACTCGGGCAGAACCCAGCCGCTCACCGCGTCGCTGTACTGCTTGCTCGCGGTGTTGGAGGGCGCGACGTGCAGAAACACCATGAGCAGATGGACGCAGCCGACCAGGGCGACAAGGCCCAGGACGACGGCGGCGGTGACCTGGTACGGGAAGGAGAGCGCGGCGAGCCCGGTGGTGGGCGCCGTCCCGCTCCCGTCCGGACGGGACCCGTCCGCCTCGTCTTCGTCCGCGGCCTCGTCCGGAGCGGCAACAGCCACGGTGTCCGCGCCTTCGGCGGCATCCGCCGCGCCCGGCTCGACCGGAACCGCCGACGCCGCCGGAGCGGCAGGCGCGCCGGAACTTGGCGCGGACTCCGTCACTCCACCGGCGGTACCGGCGGCGGTGGCGGTGACGGTGTCGGCATCGCCGGTCGGGGCCTCACGGGGCTCGGACTCGCGTTCCCGCCGGTCGGAGGGGGGAGGCGGCGTGCCGTCCGGCGGGGAGCCGGACCGTCGGCCCCTCGGTTCCTGTGCGCCCTCGTGCTCGTAGGAGTCCATCCCGCCCCGATCCCGCCGGTCCCACCTCGGTTATCCACAGGGTTGACACCTTAAGGGCCGCCGACCCACCATTGAAGTCAATGAACCGAACGATCGGTCGGTAGGGGGTTCGGATGACGTCAGTGACGGCGGATACGCCGGAGATGTACGGCTCGGCGCCGGGCGCCGGGCACGGTTCCTCCGGGGCCGCGGGGTTCGCGGCGTCCCCCCAGGAGGTGTTCGACGCCGCCGTGGCGGCGGACGAACGCATCGAGCCGCGCGACTGGATGCCCGACGCGTACCGGGCGACCCTGGTCCGGCAGATGGCCCAGCACGCCCACTCCGAGATCATCGGAATGCAGCCCGAGGCCAACTGGATCACCCGGGCGCCCTCCTTGCGCCGCAAGGCGATCCTGATGGCCAAGGTGCAGGACGAGGCGGGCCACGGCCTGTATCTGTACAGCGCGGCGGAGACGCTGGGCGTCGGGCGGGACGAGCTGCTCGACAAGCTCCACGCGGGCCGTCAGCGGTATTCGTCGATCTTCAATTACCCGACGCTGACCTGGGCGGACGTCGGCGCCATCGGCTGGCTCGTGGACGGCGCCGCGATCACCAACCAGGTCCCGCTGTGCCGCTGCTCCTACGGCCCCTACGCCCGGGCGATGGTCCGGATCTGCAAGGAGGAGTCCTTCCACCAGCGCCAGGGGTACGAGCTGCTGCACGCCCTCTCCCGCGGCACACCCGCCCAGCACGCGATGGCGCAGGACGCCGTGGACCGCTGGTGGTGGCCGTCGCTGATGATGTTCGGCCCGCCGGACGACGAGTCGGCGCACTCGGCGCAGTCGATGGCCTGGAAGATCAAGCGCCACTCCAACGACGAGCTGCGGCAGCGCTTCGTGGACATCTGCGTCCCGCAGGCCGAGGCCATCGGCCTCACCCTCCCCGATCCCGATCTGCGGTGGAACGAGGAGCGCGGCCACTTCGACTTCGGCGCGATCGACTGGGCCGAGTTCCAGGCGGTCCTCAAGGGCAACGGCCCCTGCAACGAGGAGCGGCTGTCCCAGCGCCGCCTGGCCCATGAGAACGGTGCCTGGGTCCGGGACGCCGCAGCGGCCCACGCCGCCAAGCGGTCGGCGAGCGGCGCGGAGCTCCAGGAGGCGACGGCATGAGCGGCGCGAAGGACTGGCCGATGTGGGAGGTCTTCGTCCGCTCGCGGCGGGGCCTGTCCCACACCCACGCCGGGAGCCTGCACGCCCCGGACGCCGAGATGGCCCTGCGCAACGCCCGCGATCTGTACACCCGCCGCGGTGAGGGGGTGTCGATCTGGGTCGTCCCCTCGACCGCCGTCACCGCCTCGTCGCCGGACGAGAAGGACCCCTTCTTCGATCCCTCCGCCGACAAGCCCTACCGCCATCCGACGTTCTACGAGATCCCGGAAGGGGTGAAGCACCTGTGACGACCGCACTGACCCAGGGGGCCGCCGCCGCGGCGCTCGCCCTCGGGGACGACGCGCTGGTGCTGTCGCACCGGCTGGGGGAGTGGGCGGGCCACGCCCCGGTCCTGGAGGAGGAGGTCGCACTCGCCAATATCGCCCTCGATCTGCTGGGCCAGGCCCGGGTGCTGCTCTCCCTGGCCGGTGACGAGGACGAGCTGGCGTATCTCCGCGAGGAGCGCGCCTTCCTCGGTCTTCAGCTGGTCGAGCAGCCGAACGGCGACTTCGCGCACACCATCGCCCGCCAGCTCTACTTCTCCACCTACCAGCACTTGCTGTACCAGCGGCTGGCCACCGCCGAAGGCCCCTTCGCCGCACTCGCCGCCAAGGCGGTCAAGGAGGTCGCCTACCACCGCGACCACGCGGAGCAGTGGACGATCCGGCTCGGCGACGGCACCGAGGAGAGCCATGGACGGATGCGGCGGGCCTGTGACGCGCTGTGGCGGTTCACGGGCGAGCCGTTCCAGCCGTTCGCCGGACTGATCCGCGCCGACGGCACTCAAGACGACGCGACGACCGCAGCCGCAGCCGACCCGGCGACCGAACCGACCACCGGCCCGACCACCGGCCCGGCTTCCGGCCCGACGGAGCTCGACGGACGGGAGCTGGAGGCCGAGTGGCTGGCGTCCGTGACCGCCGTCCTGACCCGTGCGACGCTCACCGTGCCCGAAGGGCCGCGTTCCGGCGGCTGGTCCGCGGGCGCCGGACGCCAGGGCATCCACACCGAGCCCTTCGGCCGGATGCTCGCCGAGATGCAGCATCTCCACCGCAGCCACCCGGGGGCGTCATGGTGAGCGGCACGACACGGACCCCCGCCGGGGACACCGCCCTCGAAGCCGAGCTGCGGCGCGTCGCCGGAGCCGTGCCCGACCCGGAGTTGCCGGTCCTGACCCTGGCCGAACTGGGTGTACTGCGCGGGGTCCGGCTCCTCGGCCCCCACCGGGTCGAGGTGACACTGACCCCGACCTACACGGGCTGCCCGGCCGTCGAAACGATGAGCGACGACATAGAGCGCGCCCTGCACGACCACGGCATGGCGGAGGTATCGGTGGTCACGGTGCTCTCCCCCGCCTGGTCGACGGACGACATCACCGCCGAGGGGCGGCGCAAGCTGGCCGAGTCCGGGATCGCCCCGCCCCGTTCGCACTCCGCGTCCGGGCCGGTCCCGGTGGGCCTCTCCGTCCGCTGCCCGCACTGCGGTTCGACGGAGACGGAGCTGCTCAGCAGATTCTCCTCCACCGCCTGCAAGGCACTGCGCCGCTGCGTCTCCTGCCGTGAACCCTTCGACCACTTCAAGGAGTTGTAGATGTTCCATCCGCTCCGGGTCGGCGCGGTCGATCGGCTCACGGACGACTCGGTCGCCGTCACCTTCGAGGTACCGCCCGAACTGGCCGCCGCGTTCCGCCACACCCCCGGCCAGCACCTCGCGCTGCGCCGTACGGTCGACGGCGAGGAGATCCGCAGGACGTACTCGATCTGCGCCCCGGCCGGGCCCCCGCCCCCGGCCGGCGACGGCTCCGCCGCCGAGCCCTTCCGGCCCGTGCTGCGGGTCGGCATCCGGCTGGTCGAGGGGGGCGAGTTCTCCACCTGGGCCCTGAAGGAGCTCTCCGTCGGAGACCTGGTCGATGTGATGCCCCCGATGGGCCGGTTCCGGCTCGATCCGCGCCCCGGGTACTTCGCGGGGATCGTCGGCGGCAGCGGGATCACCCCGGTGCTGTCCATGGTGACGACTCTGCTGGCCCGGGAGCCGGAGGCCCGGTTCTGTCTGATCCGCAGCGACCGGACCGTCGCGTCGACGATGTTCCTCGACGAGATCGCCGACCTCAAGGACCGCTATCCGGACCGCTTCCAGCTGGTCACGGCGCTCTCCCGGGAGGAGCAGTCCTCGGGGCTGCCGTCCGGGCGACTGGACCGCGAACGGCTGGCGGAGCTGCTGCCCGCACTGCTGCCGGTGGGCGACGTGGACGGCTGGTTCCTGTGCGGACCGCTGGGCCTGGTGACCTCCGCCGAACGGGCCCTGCGCGGGCTCGGTGTCGACCGCGCCCGGATCCACCAGGAGATCTTCCACATCGACGACGGATCCGCGCCCGCGCCCGCCCCGCTCCCCGCGCCGGACCGGGCCACCCTCACGGCGACCCTGCACGGCCGCTCCGGCAACTGGCCCGTCCGGGAACGGGAATCGCTGCTGGAGACCGTGCTGCGGAGCCGGTCCGACGCGCCGTACGCCTGCAAGGGCGGCGTCTGCGGCACCTGCCGGGCGTTCCTGGTCTCGGGCGAGGTCCGGATGGACCGCAACTTCGCCCTGGAGCCGGAGGAGACGGATGCGGGCTATGTCCTGGCGTGCCAGTCCCATCCGGTGACCCCGGAGGTGGAGCTGGACTTCGACCGCTGACACCCCACCCCCGACACCCCGCCCCCGCGTGTGTTCTTTTCCATCGGCCTGGCTTATCTTGACGGACCGTCAGATATCGCCGGACGGCCGTCCGTCGGGCGGCCGGACGCACGGAAGGGCAGGGCTGTGGACTTCACCTTCACCGAGGAGCAGCGGGCGGCCGTCGAGGCGGCGAAGGGAGTGTTCGCGGGGGTCGACCCCGGCTCGGTGCCCAGCCCCGCGCTGACCCCGGGCGCGGTCGCGGACACCTTCGACCGTCCCCTGTGGTCCCGGCTCGCCGGGGCGGATCTGCTGAGTCTGGTGCTGTCACCCGGGTACGGCGGGGCGGGCTCCGACCCCGTCGCGCTCTGTCTGGTGCTGCGCGAGTCCGCGCGGGTGCTCGCCCGGGTACCGCTGCTGGAGACCGCCGCCGTCGCGATGGCGGTCGAACGCCACGGCACCACCGGACTGCGGGACGAGATCCTGCCCCGGGTGGGCCGGGGGGAGTGCGTCCTCACCGCCGCCACCGCCGGCCGTACCGGTCACGACCCCGCCGAACTCGCCGTCACCGCCGTCCCGTCGAACAACCGACCGGACAACGGGGCCGGGTCCGCGGCCGGGGCCGACTGGCTGCTCGACGGAGTACAGACGGCCGTGCCATGGGCGCACTCCGCCGATCTGATCGCGGTGCCCGCCCACCGGGGCGAGGGCCGCGCCGTACTGGCCTTGGTCGCGCCCGGCCAGAAGGGGGTCACCCTCGCCGAGCAACTCTCCACCAACGGCGAGCGGTACGCGGAGGTCACCCTCGACTCCGTGACCGTGCCCGCCCACCGGGTGATCGCGGACGAAAGGGCCTGGGAGTGGCTGCGGCCGCTCCTCACCACAGGCGTCTGCGCGCTCGCGCTCGGCCTGGCCGAGCGGGTCCTGGAGCTGACCGCCGACTACACGGGGAAGCGTGAGCAGTTCGGCTTTCCCCTGGCCACCTTCCAGGCGGTCGCGGTACAGGCCGCCGACCGCTTCATCGATCTCCGGGCGATGGAGGTCACCCTCTGGCAGGCCGCGTGGCGACTCACGCCCGCCCCGGGCGAACCGGAGGTCGGCGGCCCGCTGCCGGTCGCCGGCGATGTGGCCGTGGCCAAGATCTGGGCATCGGAAGGCGTACGGCGGATGGTGCAGACGGCCCAGCATCTGCACGGCGGCTTCGGTGTGGACACGGAGTACGTTCTGCACCGCTACCACGCCTGGGCCAAACAGCTCGAACTCGCCCTGGGCCCGGCCGCCGCCCATGAGGAGGCCCTCGGCGACCTGCTGGCCGCCCAGCCCTCCGACTGAACGGCGAGGCCCGACCGGACCGGTCAGAGCACGATCGCCGGACCTTCGCCCTCCGTGACCATCGGACGCCCGGCGGCCTCCCACGCGTACATCCCGCCGTCGATGTTCACCGCATCGATGCCCTGCTGCGTCAGATAGGCCGTGACCTGGGCGGACCGCCCACCGGACCGGCACATCACAAAGGCACGCCGACCGTCTTCCACGGCCTCGGTGACCTCACCGAACCTGGCCACGAAGTCGCTCATCGGCACATGGAGCGCGCCCTCCACATGGCCCGCCTCCCACTCGTCGGCCTCGCGGACGTCGAGCATCAGCCCGTCGGCCGGTACCTCGGTCACGGTCACCGTGGGCAACGCGGCGAAATTCATGGGGCAAGCCTCTTCTCGTACACGACGGGCCGACCCGCCCCCTGTGGGCGGGCGGTGCGGGAACGACCTCCGATCCCGCGTCCGGCCGGACCTACCGGACCTACCGGATCGGCCGGACCTGCCGGATCCGACCGACCGACCGACCCTAACCGAGGAGCGCGGCCAGCTCCCGCTCCCGCTCGGCGACCTGCGCCAGCAGCTGGTCGGCGATCTCGTCCAGCAGCGTGTCCGGGTCGTCGGGAGCCATCCGCAGCATGCTGCCGATCGCGCCCTCCTCCAGCTCCCGGGCGATCACCACCAGCAGCTCCTTCCGCTGGGCCAGCCACTCCAGCCGGGCGTACAGCTCCTCGGCCGCTCCCAGGAAGTCCTCGGCGGGCGCCGGTCCGGCGTCCCACTCGGCGATCAGCTCCCGCAGCGCCTCGGTGTCGCCGAGCGCGTAGGCGGCGTTGACCCGGGTGATGAACTCCTCGCGCCGGGCCCGCTCCGTCTCCTCCTGCGCCAGATCCGGATGCGCCTTACGGGCCAGTTCCCGGTAGAGCCGCCGAGCCTCCTCGCCCGGCCGCACCCGCTGCGGCGCCCGTACCGACCGGCCCGTCAGCATCGCCGACGCCTCGGGCGGCAGCCCGTCGCCGTCCATCCAGCCCTGGAACAGCTCCTCCACACCCGGCATGGGCAGAACGGCGGCCCGGGCCTCCCGCGCCTTGCGCAGATCCTCCGGATCGCCCGTACGCGCCGCTCTGGCCTCCGCCAGCTCCGCGTCCAGCTCGTCGAGCCGGGTGTACATCGGCCCGAGCTTCTGGTGGTGGAGCCGGGAGAAGTTCTCCACCTCCACCCGGAACGTCTCCACCGCGATCTCGAACTCGATCAGTGCCTGCTCGGCCGCGCGGACGGCCCGCTCCAGCCGGGCCTCGGGACGCTCCGCGTCCGTGGGGACGCCCGCCTCCCCCGGCCCGCCGCCGGCGGTCGCCGCCGCGCCGTCCCGGGCGCCGCCCGGGGAACCGTCCCGGGCGCCGTCCTCGATGTCGTCGTGGGCGGGGGTCCGGTCGTCGTCACGGATCGTCGGCCCGCCGGGCGCTTCGTGGGTCACCCGCCCAGAGTACGGGCGGGCGGCCCGTCGCCGTCACACGCCCGTCTCGGCCGCGATCCTGCCGTCCCCGACCGCCGCCACCAGAACCGCGTGATCCGCCTCCGTACGGTCCGCGTAGCGCACCGCGAACGCGGCCACGGCCTCGTCCAGCTCCTCGCCCCGGCCGCAGTACCCGGCCAGCAGCCGCGGATCGGCGCTGTGCGCGTGCGCCCGGGCAAGCAGCGCGCCCGTCATCCGCCCGTAGTCGTCGAGCTGCCCGGCCGAGAGCTCCGCCGGATCGACACTGCCCTTGCGGTTCCGGAACTGCCGTACCTGGAACGGCCGGCCGTCGACCGTCGTCCAGCCCAGCAGGGAGTCGCTCACGACCTGCATCCGCTTCTGGCCCCGTATGACCCGGCGGCCCTCGTGGTCCGTCTCCGGCACCGGGAACCCGGCCGCCGCCAGATACGGCAGCAGCGCCGACGGACGGGCCTCCTTCACCTGGAGCACCAGCGGATCGCCCCGGTGGTCCAGCAGCAGCACCACATACGAGCGGGTGCCGACGCTGCCCGTCCCCACCACCCGGAACGCCACATCGTGGATCGCGTAGCGGGCCAGCAGCGGCAGCCGGTCCTCCGCCACCGTCGTCAGATACTCCCCCAGCGCCCCGGCGACCGCCGCGGCCTCCGCGTCCGGCACCCGCCGCAGCACCGGGGGCGCGTCGACGAACAGCCGCCCGCCGCCTTCCTCCTCCGGCACGGCCCGTGTCGACTTCGCCGCGAACCGGGCGCTGGTGTTGTTACGGGCCTTCTCCGAGACCCGCTCCAGGGTGCCCACCAGATCACGGGCATCCGTATGGGAGACCAGTTCCTCGTCCGCGATGGCGTTCCACGCGTCCAGGGCGGGCAGCTTCGCCAGCAGTCGCATGGTGCGGCGGTACGCGCCCACCGCGTCGAAGGCGGCGCTGCGGCACACGGTCTCGTCCGCGCCCCCGGCCCGCCCCGCCAGCACCAAAGAGGTGGCCAGCCGCTTGAGGTCCCACTCCCAGGGTCCGGGCACGGTCTCGTCGAAGTCGTTGAGATCCATCACCAGTCCGCCCCGGGCATCCCCGTACAGACCGAAGTTGGCCGCGTGGGCATCACCGCAGAGCTGGGCGCCCACCCCGGTGACCGGGGTACCGACGAGATCGTGGGCCATCAGCCCGGCCGCGCCGCGCAGAAAGGCGAAGGGCGAGGCCATCATCCTGCCGACCCGGAGCGGGGTCAGCTCCGGCACCCGGCCGCGGCTGGACTCCAGCACGGCCTCGACCGCGTCGGGCCGCCCCGCGGGCAGCTCCAGGGACGCGTGCGCCGAACGCGGCACCCGGTCGCGCAGCGCCTTCCCCGCGCACTTGGGCGAGACGGCCACCGGGCCCGTCCCGCCGCCACCACCACTGCCCGGGGCGAACCCCGGGACCACCGGAATCCGCGGACCGCCGCCCGTGGAACTCACCGTCGCCGTCTCCGTATCGACCCAGCTCATCGCGCGCGCCGCCTCCCCCACTCCGTACCGCCCGTACCGGGATCCCGGCTGCCCCGACCGTACCGCCACACCCCGAAGCCCCCTACCCCACCCGCGCATACCGCGACCGGGCTGTTTCACGTGAAACACGACCCGGATTCACGTGAAACACGGTCGGCATCCCGCCCGCGCCCCGGAACACCCTCGCGCCCCGGACCCACCCGGATCACTCCTGGGGACCGAGCCCCGCGTCCCGCGCCAGCAGCGCCGCCTGAACCCGGTTGTCGCACTCCAGCTTGGCCAGGAGCCGACTGACATAGGTCTTCACGGTGGCCTCGCTCATATGCAGCCGTCTGCCCGCGTCGGCGTTGGAGAGCCCCTCGCCGAGCAGTGCCAGAACGTCCTGCTCCCGCGCGCTCAACTGGGCGATCCGGGCCCTGGCCTGCTCGCCCCGCCCCGCCGACCGGCCCGTCGCCAGTTGATCGATCACATGCCGGGTGGCGCCGGGGGAGAGATACGCGTCCCCGGCGACCGCCGCCCGTACGGCGCCGATCAGCTCGGCGGGCGCGGTGTCCTTCAGCAGAAAGCCGGCGCCCCCGGACTCGAGGGCCCTAAGCACGTTCTCCCGCTCACCGAAGGTGGTCAGAATGATCACCCTGGTCCCGGGGGCCGCCTTCCTCAGCTCCGCCAGGGCCGTCAGTCCGTCCATCACCGGCATCTGGATGTCCAGCAGCACCACATCCGCGCCGTGCGACCGGGCGGCCTCCACCGCCTCACGGCCGTTGGCCGCCTCGGCGACCACATCGATCTGCCGGTCGGAGGTGAGGATCATCCGGATCCCGGCCCTGATCAGCGGTTCGTCGTCCGCGACGACCACCCGGATACGATCCCCCGCCATTGCGCGCCCACCCTCGCCCTCGCCACGGCCGGACCGTCCCGGCCGCTCAACAGTCTGCCCGGTCCCGGCCGGTGCTCCCCGCCCGGCCGCGTCCGAGGGTCTCAGAGGTCCGTCTTCACCTCGTACGACTTCTTCTCGATCAGCTTGCCGTCCCGGAAACAGAACCGGAACACCGGTTCGCGGTCCAGTGCGCTCCCCACTTCCTCCGAGATCGCTACCAGGCACTCGGCGCCCTCGGGCTCCTTCGGATGCCCCTCGGCGCCGTCGATCCCGGTGGACCAGAACGAGTCGCCGGACGGCATCTTCTTCCGTACGTCCTCCTCGGCCGTACCGATCCCGATCGCGTTGTACTCCTTCTCGCTCATCAGGTTCTTTTCGGCGGACCGGAACAGGAAGTAGCCCCCGACCACGATCGCGGCCCCCAGCAGCACCAGAACCAGCACGGATATCCCACAGCCCAGTCCGATCCCGCCCAGCGTGCCGCGCCGCCCACCCGCGGGCCTGTACGCATCACTCATCACCGGCTCCTGTCCCGACGTGTTGCTCCAGTTCATCGCCGGAACACCGTCGCCGGGGGGCCCGAAGCCGGGCTGCCTCGGAAAGTCGTCGCCCGGTGCGACGAAAGACGCCTTCTCACCGGTCCCGTACGGCAGCACACCGGCCACCCGGAAGCCTCCGTCCTCGACCGCCCCGGCGTGCACGATCCCACCGACCAGCCGGGCCCGCTCCCGCAGCCCCGTCAGACCCTGCCCTCCACTGACGACCTCCCCCACGGGCCCATCGGGCCGCACCGGACCGTTGACGATCTCCACCACCAGGGAATCGGGCTCGTACCGCAGCTCCACCGCGATCGAGGCGCCCGGCGCGTGCTTGTAGGCATTGGTCAGCGCCTCCTGGACGATCCGGTACGCGGCATGGTCCGCCGCCGCCGCCAGTGGCCTGCGCTCCCCGCTGTGCCGCAGCGCCACCTCCTTGCCCGCCCCCCGGGCCGCCGCCACCAGCGACGCCACCCCGGCCGTTCCACGGGCGGCCCGCCCCGCCTCGTCCATCGACTCCGGCCCGGCGCTCTCCCCGTCCCGCAGGATGCCGACGACCTCCCGCAGCTCGTGCATCGCCCCGACCGACGCCTGCCGCAGCACCCCCACGGCCTCCCGCTGCCGGTCGGTCAGCTCCCGGTCCACCTCCAGCGCCCCGGTGTGCACCGCGATCAGCGCCAGCTGGTGCCCGAGGCTGTCGTGCATGTCCTGGGCGATCCGCTGCCGCTCCAGCAGCCGCGCCTGCCCCGCCACCATCCGGCTCTCCCACAGCAACTGGGCGTTCCGCTCCCGCAGCGTGTCCAGCAGGGTCTGCCGCTGGGCCAGATACCGGCCCGCGAGCCCGGGCATGACGAACAGCCCCAGATAGAACAGCGCGCCGAAGAACACCATCCCGGCCGAGAACGCACCGGGCCCCTTGTTCACCAGCTCGACCGCGTTGACCAGCACATACGCCCCGGTGAAGGTGGCCAGCGCCCGCCCCGACTGCTCGATCCGGCGCCCCGCCGACCAGGCCATCGGCGTCAGTGCGAGCGCCATGGCCGGAAACCCCCCGGAGGCCCCGGCCGTGACCAGGAACACAGCTGCGGGATACCGCCGCCGCAACAGCGCCAGTACCGACGTCCCGACCCCGAGCAGCACCATCCAGCCCGACGCCCAGTCGTCGAGCAGCAGCCCGAACCCGGCCGTCAAACCCCCCACGACCAGGACGAACGCCAACTCGGCCCAGGCAGTCCGACGCCGCCGGGCATCAGGCTCCAGCCACTCCCACCCCCGGCGCACCCGCCCGGCCCAGAGTTTCATCACCACCTCCACCCCGGCACCCTAGGCACCCCCACCCACCCCCGCCGTCCCCCTTTCGTCCCACCCCCCACCGACGAAGGTCGCACCCGAACCCACGGCCCGACCCACCGGGGCCCACGCGCTCCGCATTCCGCCACCCGGCAGTCGGCGGTCGGCAGTCGGCCGACGCCGCGAGACCGGGGACCGCCCCGACGGCGCGGGAAAACCGCGGTCTAGGCTCGGGCCGTGCGGCCCCTGGTGCTCTTCGACCTCGACAACACCCTGCTGGACCGGCAGCTCGCGTTGCGCGACTGGGCCGTGTCCTTCAGCACCCGCCACGGTCTCGACCGCACAGCCGAGACGTGGTTGGCGAACCTGCTGGCCGACCGGGCGGACCCCGCCCACTTCGAGGTGATCCGCGCCCGATTCCGGCTCGGCGATCCGGCCGCGGTGCTGTGGTCCGGGTACCGCGAGGACATCGCCGCCGCGGTTCTGTGCCCACCCGGGGTACTGACAGGCCTGGAGGAGTTGCGGGCCGCCGGCTGGCGGATCGGGATCGCGACGAACGGCGCGGCGGACATCCAGTGGGCCAAGCTCCGTGCCACGGGGATCGCGGACCGGGTGGACGCGGTATGCGTCTCCGAGGAAGCGGGAGTTCGGAAGCCGGAACCCGCCCTGTTCCACGAAGCGGTGCGCCGATGCGGAGGTCTCCACGGCGGCGGGGGCTGGATGGTCGGCGACAGCGCGACAAACGACATCGGTGGTGCCCGGTCTGTCGGACTGCGCACCGTGTGGATCCACCGCGGCACCACCTGGCCAGACCATCTCCCCGAACCGGACCATAAGGTCCCCGACGCCCTTGCCGCCGTCCGGCTGCTCGGCTCCCTCGCGTCCGGGCCGAGAAGGAGCATCGCGTGAATCCGGTATCAGCGACGACGGTGGGCCTGCTGCATCCCGGCAGCATGGGCGCGGCGGTCGCGGCCCAACTACGGCGCGCGGGCGCCCGGGTGGTGTGGGATCCGACGGGCCGCGGCCCGGCCACCGTCCGCCGCGCGCGTGAGGCGGGATTGACCGCGGCCGAGGGGATGGCCGATCTGGTCGCCCGCTCCGATGTGGTGATCGCCCTCTGTCCACCGGCGGCCGCCGAGGACGTCGCCCGGGAAGTGGCCGGTCACCGTCCGGCGGGAAAGATCTATGTCGAGGCGAATGCCGTCTCGTCCCGATGCCTCCGGCGTATCGCGGAGGCGTTGCCGGAGACCGTGGTCGTCGATGCCGCCGTCGTCGGCTCACCACCGGTCGGCGGGAAGACCCCGCGCCTCTACGCATCGGGCCCGGTGGAGGCCGTCGACCTGCTGGACCGGCTCTTCACCGCTACGGATGTGCGGCTCTGCCGACTGGGCGAGACGATCGGGGCCGCGTCGGCCCTCAAGCTCGCCTACACCAGCTATCAGAAGTCCTCACGTGTCCTCGCGGCCCTCGCCTACGGGGTGGCGGAAGCCAACGGGGTCGCCTCGGAACTCCTGGACCTGGCCGGCCGGCGTTCCGGCAGCTACCTCGCCGAGCCCGACTACATCCCCAGGACCGCGGCCCGCGCCTGGCGCTGGGCGCCGGAGCTGGAAGAGGCCGCCGACCTGGTCGCCGACTCCGGCCTGCCGGACGACCTCATGCGCGCCGTGGCCACCGTCCTTTCCCACTGGGAGGACGCGCGCGACGCCGACCTGAGCATCGAGGAAGCACTCGCCCGCCTTCGGGACGGCAAGTCAGGAACGGTCAGTCCGCCGCGGTGACCAGGGCGTGGATCCGCGCGGCGGCGTCCTGCGGGGGTACGTCGTCGGTATGCACGCGAAGGTCCCACTCCGTACCCGGATGGTTGGTGACATCGCGCTCCGTGGCGTCCCAGGCCCCGAGGCGCGCTGCCGTATCCCCGTCGCCGCGTCCGATGGAGCGCCGTTCCGTGGTCTCACGCCGACACCACAGCAGGACCCGGCACCATCGGGCCGGGAAGCCCTCGGCCACCGCTCGGACCCCGGCGATCTGCCCGAGGTGGACCACCGGAACCGAGCCGCCGGAAGTGGCCTCCCGCAGACCCGGCCGGTCCACGACGTACGTATTGCCGTAGCGGTCGTTGCGGTAGACCACGTCGCCACACTCTTCCAACCGCTCCAGCTCCCGGCGCGAAGCCATCCGGTACCCGTGGGTGCGACCGGCGCCGATCTTGAGACGGGTGAAGGGGGCGTACCGCCGGTCGAGCCCCGCGAGTACGGCCGTGATGGTGTCCTTGCCCGACGCCGGCGGCCCGTAGAGCAGAATTCCCCGTTCCATCAGAACACCGTCCCGAAGACCTGGCGGACCTGATCGGTGAGCGAGACCGCGGCCCCCAGGCGGTTGTCGACCACGAGATGAGGCATGACGGGTCGGAGATCGGGATCGATGGTGGCGACATAGTCGTCCCAGTTCCGGAGCTTCCAAGCGTCCCGGGCGGCGGAACGGAAGCCCATGTACTCGTGCATCGTCTCGATGTCGCACGAGATCCAGATGGGCGAAACCGACACCCCGCGCGCCTCGCAGCGGTTGACCAGACGCCGCATCCAGCGCTGGTCCGTGAGCTCGGCGACAAAGGGTGCCGTGACGACCGTGCTGATGGTGCAGTCCACGTTCGCGTACACCGCTTCGAGTAAGCACTGGTACTCGAGGGGCCGTACCTGCTCCCGGTAGACCTCGGTGTGGCGGTCGTGGGGGTCGCCGCCGAGGGCGGTCAGCAACCGCTCCACCAGCGGCCGCGTGAGCGGGTCCTTGTCGAGTACGGGCCAGCCCGTGAGCTGGGAGAGGAAGCGGGCGAACTCGGACTTGCCACTGCCCGCGTAGCCGCCGACCAGAACGAGGGAAGGCCGGTTGGGGTCTCCTCCGGTGTGGCGCCGCTTCCAGGCGTCGAGGATCCGCTGGTGGAGCTGCCCGCTGTCGGAGTCCTCGGTACCGGGCCGGATCTGCAGGAGGGCGCGCTCGACGGCCAGGAGATGTGACCCGTTGTGGGCTCCGGCGGCGGAGGCGTCGGACGGGGTGAACGCGAAATGGGTCTTCTCACCGGGCAGACGGTGCCGAAAACCCAGTTCGGGCTCGGTGGCCCGGTAGAGCAAACAGTAAGCGCGCCGGTAATGCGGACCGGGATACACCTCGCCCTGTTCGTGCTGCCACAGGGTCTGGAAGTTCGCCGCGGGAACCGTCACACCGGCGGCCCGTGCCACCTCGCGCAGCCGTTCCCCCGCCCCCTCCAGCGTGAGGCCGTGGGTCTCCCGCTGTTCCCGGAGCCTCTCCGGCCGCCAGCCCGCGCGGACTCTGCCCAATTCCCCTACCGCCCGTTCCGCTCTCCGCATGCCCCGGAGCCTAAGTCTGCACTTCATGAACGCATGTGAAAGCGGAAGTTGAAAAAGTCCGGGCCCGAACGGCGAACGGTTCGGCTAACGGCCCGTGATACCTGGCCGGGCTCCCGAGCGATGTGATGGTCCCGCTCCGGAACTCCCCGTACGAGAACCGAAGGAGTACGCAATGCAGCGCACCACCCGGACCATCGGCCGCAGTCGTATCGTGATCGAGACGGGCACGCCCCGCCCGAACACGACGACCATCGTGGAACGGAAGGGCCTCGGACACCCCGATACCCTCGCCGACCACCTCGCAGAGCGCCTGTCCCAGGCGTACAGCCGCTACACCCTGGATCGTTTCGGCGCCGTTCTGCACCACAACTTCGACAAGCTGGCCCTCCTCGGCGGTGCGAGCGAAGTGCGCTACGGAGGCGGTCGGATGACGGCCCCCGTCCGTGTCCTCGTCAACGGCAGGGCCGCCATGTCCTGCGGCACCCGGCAGATCCCGGTGAACGATGTGGTCGTGTCCACCGTCCGCGCGTTCTTCGCCGAGCGGCTTCCGGAAGTCGTGGACCACCTGGACATCCGTCTCCACATCACCGGCAACTCCAGTCCCGGTGCCGTCCTCACGGACGGTCGAGCCCCCGAACGCGCCAGGTGGTTCGCCCCGCGGTCGGCAGAAGACCTGAGGGAACGGCGAACCCTCCTGTCCAACGACACTTCGATCGGTACGGGCTGGGCCCCGGAAAGCTCCTTCGAGAGCTTCGTGCGCGAGCTGGCCGACCACTTCTCCGGACGCAGCGCCTTCACCGAGGAGCACGGCTGGTGCGGTTCGGACGTGAAGGTCATGGGCTATTCCGACGAGCAGCGGACGGACATCGTGCTCTGCGTCCCGCAGAAGTCCGCCCACGTCGCCGGTCGTACCGCGTACCTGGAGAACAAACAGGCGGTACTCGACGAGTGCCGACGGATGGCCGCCGAGCGACTGCCGGGCACCCCGGTGGGCTTCCGGCTGAACGTACGGGACGTACCGCAGGCGGACGAGCTGTACCTCACCTGCACGGGCAGCTCGATCGAATCCGGCGACGAGGGCGTCGTGGGTCGGGGAAACCGGGTGAACGGCCTGATCACACCGCTCCGGCCGATGAACCTGGAGGGCGCCAACGGGAAGAACCCGGTCTACCACGTCGGCAAGCTCTACAACCTCGCGGCGGCCCGTCTCGCCCGGTCCCTGCACGAGGAGACCGGCGGTTATGCCGAGGTCCACCTGGTCAGTGCGACGGGGCAGGCGCTCGACCAGCCGTGGCGGGTCCTCGTCCGGCTCTCGGAACCCCGCTCCCAGATCGACAAGGTCCACCTCCTCGTCGAGCAGGCGCTCGGCGGCTTCCCGGAACTGACTCACGAGATCGTCCACGACGGTGTGGTGCTCAGCTGATGGCCGCCGCCATCCGCGTTCCGGTCCCCGCCGGATGCCGACGACGGCTGACCGCCCACTACGGCCGCCCGGTGGAGCGCTGGCTCGACGCCGTACCGGAGCTCCTGGCCGAGGCGGCCGCGCGCTGGTCGCTCGATCTCGACGGGTACCACGACGCGGGCCACGCCTCGGTGG
>NZ_JBHYZV010000011.1:0-15219 GCF_042753905.1 Streptomyces sp. NPDC059248
GATCAGGAGAATCCACCCCATGCCGGCGACCACCGCTGACCGCCGTCCGCCCCTCTCCCCGGACACCGTGCCCGGTGCGCTGCGCCTGCGCGCCGCCGCGCACCCCGACGAGATCGCCTATGTCTTCCTGCGCGACGGGGAGGAGCCCGGCGAGACGCTGACCTACCGCGACCTGGACGAGGCGGCGCGCACCCGGGCGGCGTTACTCGGATCCCTCGGGCTGACCGGCCGTAACGCGGTGCTGGCGTTCCCCTCGGGACCCGAGTTCATCCGTACGCTGATGGGCTGTATGTACGCCGGGGTCGTCGGGGCCCCTCTCCAGGTCCCCCACCGGCGCCAGGGCGTCGAACGGCTGCGCCGGGTCGCCGACGACGCCGGCACGACCACCGTCCTCACCACCGCCGAGGTCAAACACGACATGGAGTGGCGCTTCGGCGATCTCCCCGAACTCGCCGGTCTCACCTTCGTGGACACCGAAGCCCTCTCCCCCGCCGCGTCCCCTAACGGCGCCCGGTTCGGGCATCCGGACCCGGACGCGATCGCCCTGCTCCAGTACACCTCCGGCTCCACCGGGAACCCCAAGGGCGTGCTGGTCACGCATGCCAACTTCCGTCACAACGTGGTGGAGACCGACGCCCTGTGGCCCTGCGGCCCCGGTAGCGTCTTCGTCTCCTGGCTGCCGCTCTTCCACGACATGGGCCTGCTGTTCGGTGTGCTCCTCCCGGTGTGGGCGGGCGTCCCGTCGTATCTGATGGCCCCCGAGTCCTTCATCCGGAGGCCCGCCCGCTGGCTGGAGGCGGTGTCCCGGTTCGGCGGCACCCATGCGGCGGCGCCCGGTTTCGCGTACGAGCTGTGCGTCCGCGCCGCGCGGGAGGGCGGCACGACACGGGTGGGCGACCTGTCGTCCTGGCGGGTCGCCGCCAACGGGGCGGAGCCCGTCCGCTGGACGACGATCCGGTCCTTCGCCCGGACGTTCGCCGCCCACGGCTTCGACCCCCGGGCCATGTGCCCGGGGTACGGACTCGCCGAGAACACGCTCAAGGCGACCGGGACCCCGTGGGACCGCGAGCCCGGGGCCCTGTCCCTGTCCGCCGTCGCCCTCGGCGACGGCCGGGTCGAACTGTCGGACGGCGTCGGCGCCGGTGCGGGTGCCGGTGCCGGTGCGGGTGCCCCGGTCACGGTCGTCAGCAGTGGGTCCCCCGCCCCCGGGACGTCGGTACGCATCGTGGACCCGGTGACGCGTGAGCCGTGCCCGCCCGACCGGACCGGGGAGATCTGGATCAGCGGCCCCTGCGTCGCCGCCGGGTACTTCGGCAGGCCCGGACCGACCGAGGAGACCTTCCGCGCCCGGCTGCGGACCGCAGGGCCGGCGGCGCCCGGCGGACGGCCGGAGCCGGACGCCCATCTGCGCACCGGGGATCTGGGCTTCCTGTACGGCGGGGAGCTGTACGTCACCGGGCGGCTCAAGGACGTCATCGTCCACCGGGGCCGCAACCACTATCCGCAGGACATCGAGCTGTCCGCCGAGACGGCCGTCAGCGGCCTCCACCTCAACTGCGCCGCCGCCTTCGCCGTGGACGACGGCGTACGGGAACGGCTGGTGCTGGTCGTCGAGGCGGACGGCAGGGTGCTGAGGGTTCCGGGTGAACAGGCCCTGCGCGAGCGGGTGCGCGCGGCGGTCCACGAGGACCACCGGCTGACGCCGGACCATGTCCTGGTCGTACGGCGCGGGGCGCTGCCCAGGACGTCCAGCGGCAAGGTACGGCGCCGGGAGTGCGCCCGGCGCTACGCGGACGGCACCCTGGACCCCTCATCGGTACCCCGGGACACCGGTACGGCCGATCCCGTACGGGTACCGCGGTGACGGCGCCCACGGCCGGCACCGGCGGCGGACCGGGCGGCGCGCCGGACCCCGGGGCCATCCGCGGAACCGGGCCCGCCACCACCCGGGAACGGCTCGCCGAACTCGCCAGACGCCGGGCCGAACCGGCCGGTCCCTACGACGCCCGGGCGGTGGAACGCCAGCACGCCAAGGGGAAGCTGACCGCCCGCGAACGCGTCGAAGCGCTGCTCGACCCGGGCTCCTTCGTCGAGCTGGACGCACTGGCCCGCCACCGCTGCCACGACTTCGGCATGTACGGCAAGCGTCCGCCCGGCGACGGCGTGATCACCGGTTACGGCACGGTGGACGGCCGCCGTGTCTGTCTGTTCGCCCAGGACTTCACGGTCTTCGGCGGGGCGCTCGGCGAGGTCTTCGGCGAGAAGATCGTGAAGGTCATGGACTTCGCCATCCGTACCGGCAGCCCCGTCATCGGCGTCAACGACTCCGGCGGCGCCCGGATCCAGGAGGGGGTGGCGGCGCTCGCGCTCTACGCGGAGCTGGGCAGACGGCATGTGGCGGCGTCCGGGGTGGTCCCGCAGATCTCCCTGATGGCGGGGCCCTGTGCCGGAGGCGCCGTCTACGCCCCCGCGATGACCGACTTCGTGGTCATGGTCGACCGTATCTCCCATATGTTCGTGACGGGCCCGGACGTGTTGCGCACGGTCACGGGACAGGAGGTCGGCCGGGAGGCCCTGGGCGGCGCCCGCGGCCACAACACCGTCTCGGGCAACGCGCACTATCTGGCGGCCGACGAGCCGGACGCCTTCGAATACGTACGCCAACTGCTGGGTTTCCTTCCTTCGAACAATATGGAGGACCCGCCCGTCTACGCCGTCCCCCCGGGGCTGGACACCGTCACCCCGGCGGATCTGGCCCTGGACTCCCTCGTGCCGGACGACCGTTCGCAGCCGTACGACATGCGGGAAGTGCTGCACACCGTCCTCGACGACGGTGAGCTGCTGGAGATCCAGTCGCTGTTCGCCGGGAACATCATCTGCGGATTCGGGCGCGTCGAAGGCCGCAGTGTGGGGGTCGTGGCCAACCAGCCGGCGGTGAAGGCGGGGGCCCTCGACATCGGGGCGAGCGAGAAGGCGGCGCGCTTCATCCGCACCTGCGACGCCTTCCACGTCCCGATTCTCACCTTCGTGGACGTGCCGGGCTTCGTCCCCGCCCTCGAACAGGAGCGGGCGGGCGTCATCCGCCGCGGTGCGAAGCTGTTCTACGCCTATGCCGAGGCGACGGTCCCCATGGTCACGGTCGTCACCAGGAAGGCGTACGGCGGCGGATACGGCGTCATGGGCTCCAAACACCAGGGGGTCGACATCAATCTGGCCTGGCCGACGGCGGAGATCGCCGTGATGGGCGGCGCCGGCGCGGTGGGCGTGCTGCACCGGCGGGCGCTGGAGGAGGCCGCCGACCCGGTGGCGGAGCACGAACGTCTGCGGGCCGCCTACGACGACGCCCTGTGCAATCCGTACACGGCGGCGGACCGGGGGTTCGTGGACGCCGTGATCATGCCGCACGAGACCCGTGGGCAGCTGGCGCGCGCCTTGCGGGCGCTGGGCGACAAACGGGTGTCACGGCTCCCCCGCAAGCACGGGAACATCCCCCTGTGACGCGGCGGGCCGAGCCCTGGATCCGGGTCCTGTACGGCGAGCCGTCCGCGGAGGAGCTGGTGGCCGCCGTCATCGCGCTGCGGCTCGTGGCGGACGACCGCGCCCGCCGGACCGGGGCGGCGCGGGGGACCCCGGCCCGGCGGCGCGGGGGACCGGCGGACTGGCAGCGGCGCTGCCCGGAGCGGCGCGGGCCGGGAGCCTGGCGGGGCAGCGGCTGGTACTGACGCGCCCCCGCGGTGAGCCGGCCCGTTCGCGGAGTCGTTCTCACACGGCCGGGCGCCGGGCCACCGCCAGGACGTAGCCGGCCTCGGGCAGGGCGGCGATCCCGGGCAGGAGGTCGATCGAGGCGAGGAACTCCACGGCGGCTCCGTCCTCCACCGGGGTGTCGACGGACGCGAGGACGTCGGCGAGCGCGGCATAGGTGGGCCTGACGTGCTCCCCGATGTCCGTGAACTCGGACAACTCCAGTCCGGCGTCGGTGATGGCGGCACGGTACTCGTCGGGCCCGGCGAGCGACGGCGCCCGGAAGAGCTCGCACATGGCACGGACGGACTCCGCGGCCTCGCCCGTCACGGGCCGCCGCAGCAGGAAATCCGCGATGACGAGGCGGCCACCCGGCCGCAGCGTCCGGACGATCTCGGCGAGCGCCCCCCTGCGGTCGGACATATGGGTCAGTGACTCGATCGCCCAGACCCCGTCGAAGGACGCGTCGCCGAACGGCAGCGCCATGGCGTCGGCCACCTGGAATTCGGCCCGGGCCGCCGCCCCCGCCCCGGCGACCCGCGCCCGGGCGAGGGCGATCTCCTGGTGGCTGATCGCCACGCCCGTGACGTGTGCGCCGCGGGCCGCCACGCGCAGGGCGGGCCTCCCCGTGCCGCAGCCCACGTCCAGCAGCCGCTGCCCGGGGGCGATCGCCAGCCGGTCGGCCACCAGGTCGGTGAGCCGGTCCGTGGCCTCCTGGAGGGAGCTCCGGTCGGTCTCGTCGTGCCAGTAGCCGAAATGGACATTGCCTGCGGCGGCCCCGTCCACGATCTCGGCGTTCCGGTCGTACAACTGACCGACGCCGGAAGAGCCTGTTTCGATAGGTCCCCGGGGGTTCTCGGGCATCCGGTTCTCCTTGCCGAGGTGAATTCGAACTTCTGCGCGCCATTCGTGGGGAGTGTGCCAATTGACGGGAAGTGCGAGGCCCCTCGCACGGCAGGCCCTTGAAGAAACCTCTGTGAAGGCGGACTATGGAACGAGGAACGGGATCACGGGAGAATGCCCTGACGCTCGGACATTCCCTTCCCCTTTCGGGGCCATTCACACAAATGACGGCGGACTGGAGTGTCGTATGGCTGGGGAAACACCCGTCACGGTCATCGGGTTGGGCGCGATGGGAACGGCGCTCGCCGAGGCGTTCATCGACTCGGGGCATCCGACGACGGTATGGAACCGCAGCCATCGGAAAGCCGAACAGGTGGTGGCGAAGGGGGCGGAGTTCCGGGCGGATATTCAGGAGGCGGTCGCCGCGAGCCCTTTGGTCGTCACCTGCGTCACGACCTATGACATCACCCGTCGGATTCTGGCACCGGCGGCGGATCACCTGGCCGGCAGAGTGCTGGTCACCCTGAACAGCGGCACGCCTTCCGGAGCCCGCGAGATGGCCGCCTGGGCCGCGGGGCACGAGACGCGCTTCCTCGACGGTGCGGTCATGAGCGTGCCGAGCGCCGTCGGCACCCCGGACACACTCGTGTTCTACAGCGGCGACACCGCCACCTTCCGGACCCACGAGGCGGCGCTGGGCGCTCTGGGCGGCGGCACCGTCCACCTCGCCGCCGAGCCGGACGTCGCGGCGCTGTACGACTCGGCGCTGGGCGGCATCCTGCTGCCGGCCCTCCTCGGATTCCTTCAGGGTGCCGCGATGGTCACCGGCCGGGGCCTCCCGGCCGACACCCTGGTGCCGTACGCCGCGGCCTGGCTGGAGAAGATCGGCGCGATCCTCCCGGCCCTCGCCGAGGAGATCGACACCGGCGACTACACCCGGCCGGGCTCCTCCGTGGGGATCTTCCACGACGGCCTCTCGTCGCTCGTCGACGACGGTGATACGGAGGAGGGCCCGGGTATCGACACCACCTGGCTCGGCCCCGTGCGGGACCTGCTGCGGAGGGCCGTCGCGGACGGACACCGCGACCACAGCGTCTCGGTACTGACCGAGTACCTCCGCAGGCCCGGACGGTCCGTCTGACGGCGCCGGGCGCGGTCGTCGGCACCGTTCCACCGTTCCACCGTTCAGCGTGACCGGGGCTTCAGCACCCGGAGCAGCGTCGCGGGGCGGGCCAGCGCCAGCGGGCTGTTGAGGGCCCCGGCGATCCGGATGAACCGCGCCGCCACCGCGGGGTCCTGCTCGGCGGCGGCCACCACACGACGCAGATACCACAGCGCCACCGCGGTACCCGGGTTCCGTTTTCCCCCGACGCCGGGGAAGAAGGAGTCCGAGAGGGTGGAGAAGCGCCATGATCCGGCCACGGCGCGCGTCGCGTCCCGGAAGAATCCGCGGTGGATGCCGTCGAGACCGCCGCGCAGCCGCCGTTCGAGGATCAGCGCGTAGGCGGCCGAGTACATCACCCCAGTGCCGTAGAGGGGGTTGAGGACCGCCAGGGCGTCGCCCGTCACCAGCAGCCCTTCGGGGAAGCGCGCGATCCGGTCGTACCGGCGGCGGAAGGTCCGGGGCACCTGGAAGGAGTGGACGCCGGTCAGCGGTTTCGCGGACCGGATGACCGCCCAGACGTCGTCGGGGGCCAGCTCCCGCACCTGGTCCATGAACCGCTCGGGGTCCGTACTGGGCCGGTGGTCGCCGTAGCCGTAGACCGTCAGCGTCCACCGCCCGCCCTCCTGGACGGTGAAGTACAGGCCCTGGGGCCGGTCGAGCCGGGGTCCGACCGCGATCGCCCGGTCCGTGGGGAAGACATCCGGCGCACAGCCCACGATCCGGCTGGCGTACGCCAGATCGACCTGGAGGTGTTCCTCCTTCGGCAGCGGGTAGCCCAGGTCCGTCAGCCAGGCGCGGGAGCGTCCCGTGCGGCCGGTCGCGTCGACCACCAGGTCCGCGGTGAGGTCCTCCGTCCCGCCCCCTCCGACCCGGGCGATGGTGACACCCGTGATCCGGTCGGGGGTTTCGGCGATCGGGGCGACGGCCTCCCAGCCGTGCCGAACGGTGAGACGGGGGTGGGCGCGGACCCGCTCGCGGATCCCGTCCTCCAGGAAGGGACGGCTCGCCCAGACGGTCGCCAGATCGCTCTCGGACTGGCGCAACAGGTGGCCGTAGTAGAACAGCCGGTGCTGGCCCAGCATGTCGGCCGGGATCCCGCCGTCCGCGACGTACTGCTCGGCCAGCCCGGGGAAGAGCCGTTCCAGCAGATCGTTGGCCTTGAGGGCGAGAACATGGGGATGCCATCCCTGCGGGACCCCGCGCCGCGGCCCGGTCCCGTCGCCCGTGTCCCGCTCGACGACGGTCACCCGGGTGAAGTGCCGCGCGAGCACATGGGCGGCCATGAGCCCGCTCATTCCCGCGCCCAGCACCACCGCGTGCGTCTCGGTCGCTGTCATCGGCCCTCCACTCCTCGTCGGTCCTCGTCACGGACGGCGCCCGGCCCCGCCGGGACCGGCGGGTCGTACCGTGGCCCCGGCCGGTCCACCCGGCCACCTCAGGCGCGGGTTACGTCTCCGATGCGCAGGGGTCGCAGCAGGAGGGCGCCGGCTCGACGCAGATGGTCACGGTGTCGGTGTTGTCGGCGGGCTCCGGGTCCTTCTCGTGGGCGGTGACGGTCGCTGTGTTGTCGACCGATCCGGCCCTGGTGGCCTTGGCGCGGAGCACGAGCGTCGCCGTGGCGCCCTCGGCCAGGGCGCCGACGGTCCAGCGCCCCGTGTCCCGGTCGTAGCTTCCCGGTGAGGCCTTCGCCGACAGGAGGACGAGGCCCTCGGGGAGGCGGTCGGTGACCGTGACGCCGGTCGCCCGGTTCGGGCCCTTGTTGTGGACCGAGACCCGGTAGGTGACGGTCTGCCCCACGGTGACGGTGGTCGCGTCCGCCGCCTTGGTCACCGACAGATCCGCGGCCGGATCGACCTGGGTGGTCTCCTCGTTGGAGGTGGCGGTCAGCCGTTCGGGCTCCTCCCCCAGCCGGTTCTCGTAGGCGGCGCCGGCCGTGTTGGCGATCCGCTTGCCGCCGGAGGCCCGGTCGACGACGACCCGGTACTCCACGGTCGTCCCGGCCGGGAGCGCGAGGGTGTTGGGCAGGCCGCCGCCCTGTGCGGCGGAGGCGCCGTTGCCCAGGTGGAAGACGACTCTGTCGCCCGCGGCGTCGTAGTACGCCTGGTCGTCGCCCTGACCGTCGGTCTTGACGCCGCTGTTGGGGCCCGTGACGACGCGCAGGGACCCGGGCAGATACGTCGTGCCGTCCGGCACGGTGTCGGTCAGTACGAGGTTCTCCGCCTCACCACCGCCCTCGTTTGTCGCGGTGATCCGGTAGGTGAGGGTGTCGCCCACCTCCACCGGCCCCATCGGCACGGCGGTCTTCCGCAGGACCACGGCGGGCGCGGTCCCGAAGAAGATCCCGTCCAGGAAGTTGCCGATACCCCGGTTGCCGCCCGCGGCGGAGATGGACCGGAAGGCGAAGCGCGTCAGGTTCTGCCCCGCCGGGACGGTGTAGACGCCGGTGTAGCGGCCCCAGGCTGTGTTGCCGTCGGTGAACCGCCGCTGCTCGACCGCGGCGCCCGGGGCGCCGATGTCGAGTGCCATGGTGTCCCTGCCCTGCCGGCCGCGGTGGTAGAGCCGCCAGTACAGCTTGGTCCCGGGTGTGGTGGGCAGGTCCTGGTAGAGCGTGGAGACTTCGTTCGCGTTCAGTTCGGCGAACTGGGCCCCGTCGGCCGACGGAACGCCCTGGAAGCCCGAGTGCCACACCTCGATCATGTGGTCGGAGGCGGTGGTACGCCAGCCCGGCACCCGACCGGGCACCTGGGTCTGCGAGGCGTCCGGCAGAAACGCCATATCGGTGACGACGGGACTTTCGAAGCTGCCGTTGACGAGGGCGACGCGGAGCGGAACGGGAGGTGTGGCCATGGCTCATCCCCTTCGAGTCTGCACTGTCGGGAGGCACCGCCGACGGCGACCACCAGGGGAGCGTCGCGACGGCCCGCGAACAGTGAGGAGCGAAACGCGTCAGCGCCGATACGTAAAGTGACGAAGGGGCGGGTTCGGTCAACCTTGTGCCAAAGGTTTGCCCACCTCCGCGCCGGAGGCCGCACCCGCCTCCGCGGTCCGGGCTCCCCCCGGCCCGCCACCCCTGCCCCACGGGTCGCCTTGTTCGCAGCCGCCGCCCCCGTCCTGGCCGAAAGCCTCCGTCCGGCTTTCCACCCTCACCCCTTCCAAGGGTGAATCGGATACGACCGGGTTGACGCGACCGAGAGGCTCTGCGACGGGTCGGCACGGCGGTTGATAGCGTGATCACCGTGGCGGAGCTGGAAGAACGGGCAGAGCTGGTCCTGACCCCCGGAGAGCGGGCCCGGGGAGACCGGGTCGACAGTGTGATCTTCGGGATGGACTGGACCGGCGAGGAGTACCCCGGCCAACTGGCGGCGTTCGTGGCCGACCGGGTACGGGCCTTCGGTGTCGAGCCGACGGGCGTCGGCACCGATGCCGTCGACCGGGCGGCCGAGGCCGACCCGACGCTCCGCCGCGGCGACGTACCGGTCCGCCGACTCGACCATCTCTCCGGTGTGCTGACGTCGCTGGGCTGCACCCTCATGGTGTGGGACAGCGGCACCGACACCTACGAACTCCTCGTCGCGGTCTCCGGCGGACACGAGCCGACCGGTGTGACACACCAGGGACTCCCGGTACGGGCCTGGGGCTCGGCCCCCGAAACGACCCTGGTCAGCCTGGACTGTCCGGGCTGCTCGGACATGCTGGCCTGGGAGCTGACCGCGGGCGAGATCCTGGCCGGCGAACACTGCGACTGCGGTGCCGCGCTGTTCGACACCGCCGGCCACCCGCTGCCCGGGGTCACCCTCCACGACTGAGCCGCACGGCCGCCCGTGCCCACGGACGACCCCGCGGCCCGGGCAGACGAACAGGACGGCCGGCCTACGGCCGGTGGGCTGGGGCACGGGGCCTGGCGAGGGGCGTTCCCGGCGGTCGGCGCACCGCCGGCCCGGGGAGCGGTTGTCCCGCCGGCGGGACGGGCAAGCCCGGTGGCGGCCCATCGCACCCGGCGCCTCAGCCGTCTTGAACGACGCGCCCGCCGACGCCAGCGTGGGAGGTATTTCCACGACGGCGGAGGCGCTGGGCCGTGTCCGCGGAGTCCCGTCCGGCTCGCGACCCCATCGGGCGGACGGCGCCGCTCCGCGGAACCGGCCCCGGAGCGAGGGGCAGTACATGGGACACACCGGTACGGATACGGATGTGGTGATCGCGGGCGCCGGGCCGACGGGGCTGATGCTCGCCTGCGAACTGCGGCTGGCGGGGGCCGATGTGGTGATCGCCGAGAGGCTCCCCCGGCGGTCGGATGAGACCCGGGCCGGGGGGCTGCACTCCCGCACCCTGGAGGTGCTGGACCAACGGGGAGTCCTGGACCGTTTTCTGGCGGCCGGGGAGCTTCAGCCGGTCGGTCATTTCTCGGGTCTCTATCTGGAGTTCGACCCGTCCGAGTCCCGGCATCCCTATCCGCTGATGATCCTTCAGCCCGCCGTGGAGCGGCTGCTGGCGGAGTGGGCCGTCGAGCTGGGCGTACGGATCCACAGGTCGGCCGAGGTGACGGGAGTCCGCCGGGACGGGGACGGGGTGACGGTCGAGCTTGGCACCGCCGGGACGGCACCGGCCGTGCTGCGCGCCCGCTATCTGGTGGGCTGCGACGGCGGGCGCAGTACGGTACGGAAGCTGGCGGGGATCGACTTCCCCGGCACTCCGGCCACGATGACCGCGCTGATCGGCGATGTCGAACTCCCCGATCTGCCCGAGGAGTACATCTGGGGACGGCGGGTCGCCGCCGGGAACTTCTCCGCGATCGCGTTCGAGCCGGGGTGGCACCGGGTGATCACCTCGGAGTACGACCGGGTCGCGGACGGCCCGGGGCCCGTGACGTTCGAGCAGCTCCGGCAGTCGCTGATCAGGCTCGCGGGCACCGACTACGGGATGCGCGCGCCCCGCTGGATCTCCCGGTTCAACGACGCCGCGCGGCAGGCCGCCCGATACCGGGCGGGCCGGGTCCTGCTCGCGGGCGACGCGGCGCACACCCATTTCCCGGCGGGCGGACAGGGGCTCAACCTGGGGGTGCAGGACGCGGTCAACCTCGGCTGGAAGCTCGGTGCCGTGGTCCGCGGCCGGGCGCCGGAGACTCTGCTGGACAGCTATCACACCGAGCGCCACCCCGTCGCGGAGGCCGTGCTCCACAACACCCGGGCCCAGTCGGCCCTGGGCCGCCCCGGCCCCCAGACGGAGGCGCTGCGCGACGTCTTCGCGTCGATGATGGTCTTCGACGACGTCAACGGGTATCTGCGCACCATGCTCACGGCGCTCGACATCCGCTATCCGGTCGGCGGCGGCCATGTCCTGGCGGGCCGCCGGGTGCCCGACGCCGGGCTCAAGACGCCCGACGGCACCGCCCGGGTGTACGAGTTGCTGGCCGGCGCCCGGGGCGTACTGCTGGATCTTCGGGGCGGTGCCGGGGCGGCGGCGGCCGTCCGGGGCTGGGCCGACCGGATCGACCCGGTCGAGGCGCGGGCCGCGGACGGCGACTGGTCCGTTCCCGGCGTCGGCGCGGTTCCCGCTCCCGCCGCGCTGCTGATCCGTCCCGACGGCCATATCGCCTGGGCCTGTGACGGGGACGGGGACGGCGACGGGATCGGCGGTCCGGCCCTCCTGGCGGCCCTGACCACCTGGTTCGGTCCGGCCCTGCCGGGGTGAGTCGGTGGACGGCCGGTCCCCCGGCCCCCCTCGGGCGGGCCGTCCGCCGAGGCCGGTACACGGGCCCCGCCGGATCCGGTGGGGCCGGGCCGTTCAGGGGGTCGGCGCGGCCCCGTCCGGCACGATCACGGTTCCGGTGCCCTCGTCGCAGAGCAGCTCCGTCAGTACCGCGTGCCGGACCCGTCCGTCGACCACCCGGGCGCTGCCGACCCCGTGGCGTACGGCGTGCAGACAGCCCGTCATCGCCGGCAGCAGTCCGCCGTCCAACTCCGGCAGCAGCGCCTCCAGCTCCCGGGCGGTGAGCCGGCCGGCCGTTCCGTTCCCGGCCGGTCGTGGCCGGTACGGGACCTCCGTGCCGGTGAGTACGGTCAGTGTTCCGGCGCCCAGGGCCGCGGCCAGCGCGGCGGCCGCGAGCCCCGGGTCGAGGGGGTGGGAGCGCCCGGCGCCTCGGGCGACGGCGGAGATCACCGGTATCCGGCCGTCGGCGACGAGCGACCGGACGAGACCGGGGTTCACCCGGACGATCCCGCCGGGTCCGCCGGTGTCCACCGGTCCGCCGCCGCCCAAGGTCCACTGTCCGGCCGTGGTGAAGGTGTCCGCGTCCTCACCGGTGATACCGACGGCGAGCGGTCCGTGGCGGTTGATCAGGCCGACGAGTCCGTGTTGGACGCGCCCGGCGAACACCATCCGTACCGTGTCCGCCGTCTCGGGCGCGGATGCCGCGTTCCGGTCCGTCCTGGCGGTGTACGGCGGGTCCGGCCGGGCGGATTCCCGGCCGGGACGGAGTCCGTCGCCGTGGACGACCACCGGGCGGAGCCCGACGTGCCGCAGCAGGGCGATGTCCCCGGCGAAAGCGGCCCTCGACTCCTCGTCGAGCCCGACGGTCCCGCCCGGCTCGACGACGGCGATCTCACCCCGGTGGCGGACGAGCCGGGGCAGTATCCCGATCAGGGACCGCGCCTTGGTCAGTGCGGCCGAGACGTCCCGTGCTGCGGTAGCGCTCATCGCGCGGTCCCTCCGGTGGACTGTGCGGGAGTGCCTCGGACGGCCCGTGGGCACGGCGGGGCGGATTCATGACTGCCGGGGGCGGACTTCGAAGACCGGCCGAGGCCCCGGCCTACGCCCCGGCCTCCTCAAGGACCTGCTCGGCAGCGTTGTCAAGCGTCGCCAGGACCCATTGCTCGAAGTCGGTCCCGGTCTGCTCGGCGGCCTTGTGCCACCACTGGAGCCGGCTGTCGGGCACCGCGAGCCTGCGGGTCGGCTCGGCCGGCTGCTCCGGGTCCGGTGCCGGATCGCGGGGGGCGTCCTCGCGGGCGAGCCGGATGGCCCCGCGCAGCTGCTTGGTGGTCCACCCCTGCTGCTCGGCCCGGTCCAGCCAGACGTCCTGCTCCTCCACCGGCAGGGGGGCCAGTTCGGCGTGGTGCTGGAAGCTCAGGCCCGCCCGACGCCGGACGACGTCGAACCGCCGGGACACCCAGGCGTAGTTCCGCAGGGTCTGGTACTGGAGTCCGGCCGCGCGGATTCCCCGCTCGTAGCGGTCGCTGTAATGGTCCTTGCCGTACACCAGCCAGTCACCGAGCCACCAGGACGAGGAATTCACGATCCCCGACAGCTGGCGCCCGGCCCGCTCCCATTCCTCGAAGGCGAGCCCGGCGGGTATCTGGAGCCCCACATTGGTCGTGAGTACCCGGCTGCGCCGGGGCTCGCCGGCGATCGCGCGGTTCTGTCCCGGCGCGGGGTGCGGGCTTCTGCGGAACCGGACGGTCTGATCCCCCTCAGGGCCCCCGTTACGGTTGGTCACCATACCTCCAGGCAAATACTCAGCTCTTGGACAGGGGTATGACACATATGGCCACGGAGCTGTGGCGTCGATGGCAGGTCGGAAAGTGGGATCGACCGCCGCCGCGACATCCGGACAATGACCGCTAGCATGTACATGGCATATACACCGAACGCGTCAACCCCTTCCCTCTCGAACCCGCCCATCAGCATTTCCGTCCCGCCCCCGCCGCCCGCGTTCCGACGGGCCACCGAAGCCCTTCCGTAAGCGTCCCGGCGGTACGGTTCGAGCCGACTTCCCGACCGAAGCGGCTCGCTCCGAACACGTATCCGAGTACACCGCGCCAGCTGATGCGGGGCAAGGATCATGGTCATGGCCGTCACTACTTTTCGAGGTTTACGCGGCGGGGTCCCCTGTGCCCGCGGCGGAGGCCCCGCTATCCCGCTCTTCACGGGCGGGCACGGCGGCGGGGGCAGGGTCCCGGCCTCATCGGCGACGTCCTGGACGCGACGGGGCTATGGAGCGACGGCCGGGTTCCGTTTAGCTTCTATCCCCATGGCCACAGCGCGGGAAATCCCGACTTCCCGGTACCGACTCAGACCAACGGGGGCACGGAGTGTCAGATCTTAGCGCTTCCTTAACTGCCTTGTCCGCAACGCTGTTCGGTAGCCTACGAAGGGCCGACCAGCGGAGATGGGCGGAGGCATACCTGCTCGGGCTGCTCGTCACCCAAGGCAAGAAGTCCGTTCGCCGTATGGCCGACACCGTCTCCGCCTCGCCCACGGCCGCCCAGTCGATGCGTCAATTCATCTGCATCAGCCCCTGGGACTGGGGCCCGGTCATGCGGGAACTGACCCGCTGGGCGGAGGGGCACGGTCCGGCGACCGCCTGGACGATCGGCCGCGCGGTGCTGCCCAAGCGGGGCGACCGGTCCGTCGGCGTCCACCGCTACTTCGACCCCTTCTCCGGCCGGACCCTCAACTGCCAGCTCGGCCTCGGCGCCTTCACCTGTATCGGCGGCATCCCGGTGCCCGTCGACTGGCGGCTCCACCTGCCCACGCAGTGGACCGAGGATCCACGACAGCGCCGGAGCGTCCGCATCCCCGACACGGTGCACTACCGCCCGCTGTGGATGCAGGCCCTCGAACTCGTCGACACCCTCGCGGCCCATGACGACGTGACCCCGGCTCCCGTCGTCGCGGATCTGAGCGACAGTCCGGACGCGGGCCTCTTCCTGCGCGCGCTCGGCCGCCGCGGCTACGAGTTCGCCATCGCCGTACCACCGGCCCTGCAGGTCCGGCTCGCCGTCGAGCGCCCCCCTGGCTCGACGGAGTTCGCCACCGCCAGGTCCCTGCTGTCCTCCTGCGGCACCCCCGACGACGTGCGGGTCACCAGGGCCGACGGGCGGCGGGAGCGGATCCGGGTCCAGTCGGCGCTGGTCACTCCCCCGGGCTCGGGGACGACCCGGTTGCCGGAGCGCCCGCACCGCCTCTTCACCGAGCTGCTGCCGGACAACCGGACCGGACCGCTGTGGATGACCAATCTGACCGCCCGGCCCCTGGCCGATGTCGCGTCGCTCACCGAGCTGCGGGCCGCCACCGAGGCCTCGGTCGCCACCATGGCACGCGACTTCGGGCTGCTCGACTTCGAGGGCCGCTCCCTGCCCGGCTGGTACCACCACATGGCACTGGTCTCCGCCGCGCACGCCTATCGGCAGCTCACCCCGCCGCCCGAGATCCAGCACCGGCGCATCTACCACTCCCCGCGACAGTCCCGTACCGCCGCCAGGGCGCCCCGGCAGCGGTCCGGCGCGTCCGCCCCTTAGCGCCCCCGCCCAAGACCCCGCAGGACCCCGCAGGACCCCGCTGGGACCCCGCCGGGACGCCGCCGGGCTCGGGCGCCGGGCTCGGGCGCCGGGGGCCGCGGTACCCCGTGGAGGGGGGGGGGGGGGGGCGGCCGGGGGGCAGCCCCCCCCCCCCCCCCCCCCCCCCCCCCCCCCCCC
>NZ_JBHYZV010000011.1:15229-126389 GCF_042753905.1 Streptomyces sp. NPDC059248
CCACGGCACCCGGGTTCCCGCCGCGCGACGGCACCGCACCGGGCGGCGGCAGGGCCGTCCGCCCCGGCACAAAGCCCTTTCCATTATTGTCCCGCCGGCAGGACATATCAGCGGTGTTGTCGGTTTCCCGCACCGCATCGCCATCGGGGCTTACCCACCGGCCCCGTCGTGTCACCATTCCTCTCACCCCATGAAAGGTGAGTGCCGTATGTTCGTACCCAGTCATTACCGGGCACCGGACGTCTCCTGGATGGTCGATTTGATGCGCCGGAATCCTCTGGCCCTGATGGCGAGCAATGGAACGCCCGCCGATGGTCCTTTCGCCACCCATCTTCCGGTCATCACCGATCCCGGATGGGCGGGGGAGCCCGAATCGGATCTGGCCGGGCTTCCGCTGCTGGCTCATCTGAACCGCGCCAATCCGCACTGGGCGGCATTGGAGAACGGTACGGCCGTCCTCCTGTCGTTCACCGGCCCGAACGCCTATGTGTCGCCCACTGTTTACGACATCAACCCGGCCGCTCCGACCTGGAACTTCACCTCGGTACACGTCCATGGAGTGGTGGAGAGAATCGAGTCGTCGGAGGAGACCCTGGATGTGGTGCGAGCGACGGTCAGGGCATTCGAGCAGGACTTCGGCGACAGCTGGGACATGAGCAGATCGATCGATTACTTCCGCCGGATAGTGTCCGCCGTGGGGGCATTCCGTGTCAGGGTCACCAAGGCCGAGGGAATGTTCAAGCTCAGTCAGGAACAGCGCCCCGAGGTACGCGAGCGGGTGGTGCGGTCGTTCGCCGGGCGCGGCTGTACCCGGCACGCCCAGACGGCGGAGTTGATGGACCGGCTGCCGTAACGGTCCGTCCCCGGCGCGGCCGTGGCCCGGAAGGCGGTCGGTCCGGGCCCGGCGGGCGGCCGGGCGGCCGCCGGGCCCCGGGTGGCAGGGGCGGGCCCCCCGGGGCGGGGTCAGGGTCGGGGGGCGGCCCCGGTACGGCAGGTCAGCCCCGCCACCACCGCCCCGATCTCCGTCAGCAGCGCGGCCTCCTCGTCCCGGAGGTACAGATGCCCCCCGCGCAGCATCGTCAGCCGGAAGCCGCCGTTGGTCAGATCGGCCCAGTCGGCCATCTGTTCCGGGGTCACCTCGGGGTCGCTGTCGCCGAGATAGCCGTAGACCGGGCAGTCCAGCCGGGGGCGGGGGCCACCGACGTAGTCGTCCACCAGCCGGTAGTCCGCCCGGACGGCGGGCAGCACCAGATCCCGCATATCGGGGTCGGCGAAGACCACGGCACGGCTCTCGTCGGAGCGCACGATATCCGCGATGATCCGGTCGTCCGGGCCGGAGAACAGCCGCTGACCGGCGAGGCGGTGCGGCGGGCGCCGGCCGGAGACGCACAGGGCGGCCGGCGGCCGTCCCCGTTCCCGGAGCCGCAGCGCCACCTCGTGCGCCACCGAGGCCCCCATGCTGTGGCCGAAGAGCACCAGCCGGTCCGGGGCGGGTCCGGCGAGCGCCTCGGCGATATCGTCCGCGAGGGCCTCCAGACCGGTCGGGAACGGATCTCCGAGCCGGTCCTCCCGGCCCGGGTACCGGACCGCCCGGACGGCGATGTCCGACGGCAGCCCCGCGGGCCAGCCCCGGTAGGCGCTCGCCCAGCCGCCCGCGTGCGGGAAGCAGACCAGGGCTGTCGTACACCCGTCGCCGTCACGGTAGGGGCGTATCCACCGCTCCGCCCGTGGACTCCTCACCGGGAGGCACCCTTTCCACGGCCGGGAGCCGCGCCCGCGGCCCCTGCGGGTACCGCCTCGCCGGGCTCCCGGCCCGCCCGCCGGGCGGCGATGGAGTCGGCGATCTCACCGCTGCGTACCGCGATGTTGGAGAGCAGCGACGAGGTCAGACCGTGGGTGTGCTCGGTGCCGCCCTGGAGGTAGAGACCGCACCGCATGGCCGACGCGGTGGCGATCCGGTAGTCCCGCGCCACCTGGTACCGGCCGGATTCGTCGCGCAGACAGTGCCGGTCGAGATCGCCGAGGAGACCCGTGGGCTCCATCGCGGCATAGCCGGTCGCGCAGACCAGCGCGTCGAAGTCGAGTTCGCGGATCTCGCCCTCGGGGCCCGCCTGGAGGGTGACCCGGGTCTCGGCACCGGCCCGCTTGACCCCGGTGACCCGGGTCAGATTGAGGAACCGCAGCCGGTTCTCGCCGCGGACGTCCTCGTCGTACGCCCTGCGGTACAGGTCCCGGATCACCTCGTCGTCGACGACCGAGTAGTTGGTGTTGCGGTGGTACCGCCAGAAGGCGCCCCGGGTCTGCTCGGAGCCGAAGTAGTAGTCGTCGACGGCCCCGGGGTCGAAGATCTGGTTGGCGAAGGGGGTGTCGTCGGCGGCGACATAGCCGTACGAGGGGATGACGGACCACACCTGGGCGTGCGGCAGCTCGTCGTAGAGGAATCTGGTGATCTCGGCGGCGCTCTGGCCCGCGCCGACGACGGCCACCCGGCGCAGCTCCGCGGGGTCGGTCCCGCGGTACCTGTCCAGGAACTCGGAGCTGTGCCAGACCCGTTCGTCCCGTTCGACGCCGTCGGGCATGCTCGGGACGAGACCGGTCGAGATCACCACGTTCCTGGCCTCGATCACCCGGCCGGTCCGGCCGGTGGAGTCGGCCACCTCCAGGCGCAGCCGGTCGGCGCTTTCGGGGGCCGCGCCCGTGGGCAGCCGGACGGATGTCACCTCCGTGCCGTACTCGACCCGGTCGGCCACCCGGGCCTGGGCCCACTCCAGATACTGGTGGAACTCCTGGCGGGTGGGGAAGAAGTCCTGGTTGTTGACGAACTGCGGGAGGCGGCCCGCCTCGTGGAGGTAGGCGACGAAGCTGAAGCTCGACGTCGGATTGCGGAAGGTGGCCAGATCCTTGAGGAAGGAGATCTGCATGGTCGCCGACGGCAGCAGCATATTGCGGTGCCAGCCGAAGGACCGCTGGCGCTCCAGAAAGAGGGCGCTGATCCCGTTCCCGGGATCGCCGGCCCGGTGCTCCTCCAGGGCGATGGCGAGCGACAGATTGGACGGCCCGAATCCGATGCCGACCACGTCGTAGATCTCGTGTGCACGATCACTCATGGCAGTTTCTCCCCGCTGGCGTGGTCGGTACGGCGCGTCGTCCGCGCCGTCGGCCGGTGGTCGTGGTGGTGGACGCTCAGAGGACTTCGCCGCCCTTCGTCCTGCGGCGAAGGGCGGGTCTGCTGGACCGGGCGAGGTCCTGCCACATCTCGGCGAGGCCGGTGACGGTACGGGCCACGAAGAGCGTGCGGATGGACACCTCCTGGTCGAGCTCCGCCCGGATCAGACCGGTCAGCCTGATCGCCCGCAGCGAGTTGCCGCCGAGGTCGAAGAAGTCGTCGTCGATACCGACCCGGTCGAGCTCCAGCACCTCCGCGAACGCCTCGGCCAGGGCCCGTTCGGTGGCGTCGCGGGGGGCCCGGTATCCGTCGTCGGCGGTGGCGGGCTCCGGCAGCGCCGCCCGGTCGATCCGGCCCGCGGGCGTCACCGGGAGGTGTGGCAGTACCAGGAAGACCGCGGGCACCAGGGGTTCGGGCAGCAGTCCCTTGGCGTACGGGCGGAGCTCGCCGTCCGTGGGGGCGGCGGCGGGGTCGGCGGGGACCACATGGGCCACCAGCCGCCGCTGCCCCGTACCGTCGTCGCCCGCGGTCACGACGGCCCGGGCCACCCCGGGGTGCGCCGCGAGCACGGCCTCCGCGTCGGCGGGTTCGACGAGGGTGCCGCGGATCTCCGTCGGGTCACCGGCCCGGCCCAGATACTCCAGACGGCCGTCGGCGGTCCGGCGCGCCCGGTCGCCGGTGCGGTACATCAGTCCGCCCGCCGGGCCGAACGGGCAGGGGACGAACCGTTCCGCGGTCCGCCCCGGCCGTCCGGGGTAGCCGCGGGCGACGCCGGGTCCGGTGGCGTACAGCTCCCCGGTCACCCCCGGGGGGACCGGGGCCAGCCCCGGTCCCAGGACATGGAGGGCGGTATGGTCCACCGCCCGTCCCGCCGCGACCGCCCGGGTGGCGGGTTCACCGGCGGCGGGCCGGTGGCAGGCCGCGGTCACGGTCGTCTCCGCCGAGCCGTGGCCGGTGACGATCGTCAGTCCGGGGCAGGCCGTCCGGATCCGGTGGATCGCGGCGGCGGAGACCGGGTCGCCGCAGCTCCACACCTCGCGGAAGCCGGCCAGGCGGCCGGGGCGGTCGGCTGCGACCGCCGAGAACAGGGCCGGGGGCAGGACGACCGCGCATCCGGGGTCGCCCACGCGCAGCGCGTCCAGGGTGTCGGCGTCGGGTTCCCCGGGGGGCGCCACGATCACGCGGCCGCCGTTGAGCAGGGGCACCCACAGTTCGAGGGGGAGCGCGTCGGACGTCGGCGGGGTGTGCCACAGTACGGCTCCCCTGGCGCCCTCCCGCCAGTGGTGGTCGAGGACGAGCCGTTCCATGTTGCGGTGGGTGATAGCGACTCCGGTGGCCGCGCCCGCGGGTCCTGAGCCGTACATCACGGCCAGCAGTCCGTCCGGACGCGGCGGGACCGGTGTCTCCGGCGCGCCGCCGTCCTCGCCGCCCGTGTCCTGGCCGGGGGTGTCGTCCGGCCCCTGGCCGGGGGCATCGGTCAGGATCACGGGTACGTCCCCGAAGCCGGGCAGGGCACCGGCGGTCGCCGTGTCGGTGAGCAGGGCGCGCACCCCGCACTCCGCGGCTGTCGAGACGGCCGGTTCGGCCGGGAGCGCCGGGTCGACCGGCAGATAGGCGCCGCCCGCCCTGGCGACCGCCAGCAGGGCGACGGCCAGCTCCGCCGACCGGGGCAGCGCCACGGCCACGACGGTCTCGGGTCCGATGTCACGGCGGCGCAGGGCGGCGGCCAGCCGGCCGGACCGTTCGTCCAGTTCCCGGTAGGAGATCGTGGCGTCCCCGGCGACCAGGGCCACGGCGTCGGGGGCGTGTGCCGCACTGCGGGCGAAGAGTTCGGGGACCGTAAGCCCGGGCAGGGGTGTCCCGGTGGTGCCGGGCGGCGTCGGTTCGCGGTCGCGTTCGGTGCCGACGCTGGCGCCAATGCCGGTGTTGAGGGCGCCGACCGGTGTGTCAGGACCCGCGGCCACCGCGGCCCGGATGTGCGCGATCAGTTCGGTACCGATGAAGCGCAGCTCGGCCCGGGAGTAGAGACCGGCGGGGGCGTCGAGCCTGAGGTGGAGATCGCCGCCGGCGCCGCGGTCGGTGGAGACGCTGACGGAGAGTTCGTCGAAGGTGCCGGTGGTCGCGCCCAGATAGCGCGCCGGGCTGTCGGCGAAGTCGAGCCGCTCCGCGAAGTCGACGACGTTGACGACGGTGCCGAAGGGGCCGCGGTCGCTCAGCACGGTTCCGCTCGCGCGCTGGATGTCGGAGTAGTGGCAGCCGGTGTGGTCGTAGAGGTCGTAGGTCTCGTCGCCCAGGGCGTCGGTGATCTCGGCGAAGGTGGCGCCGAGGGGGACGGTGGCACGTACCGGTACGACGTTGACGGCGAGGCCGGGGGTCCGGGCGGCGGCTCCGACGCGGTTGCCCACGGCCAGGGAGAGCAGGAACGACGGGCGGTCGCAGCGGTGCCGGAGGAAGACCGCCGTCGCCGAGGTGAGCAGCGACGACAGCCAGACGCCCATGGACTCGGCGGCCTCGGCCCAGCTGTCGGCCTCGGCGCGCGGGACGGTGAGTGTACGGCTCACCATGCCGATGGCGTCGGCCAGCTCCGACCAGCGGTCGGCGTAGCCCGCCGGTTCGGCGAGGGCGGCGGCGGTCCGCTCGTCCAGGGCGATCCGGGGTACCCGGGCGGGCCCGGGCGCGTCCTTCAGGTAGTCGCGCCAGAACTCCGTGTCCTCCGCCGACTTCGGCGAGTCCCGGTAGCGGGCGGCCGCGGCCGCGAAGGACTCGGCGTCCCACGGATGCGGCGGTTCCGGTATCTCCGCGCCCCGGACCAGGGCCGTGTACACCTCGGCGATGCGCCGCGACAGCAGGCCGCCCGCCCCGTAGCCGTCCGATATGAGGTGGTGGTACGCGATCACCACGAGGGAGCGGGTCGGCGCGAGGGTGACCACGCCCAGCCGGAACAGCAGATCCCGCTCCAGGTCGAACGGCTGCCGGAGCAGTTCGGCGAGGTGCTCGCGCGCCGCCTGTTCGGGGTCGGGTTCGGCACCGAGGTCGAGGGAGAAGGGGTGCCAGTCGCCGAGTTCCCGGGGGATCAACCGCAGTCCGCCGTCCCCGTCGGCGAAGGTGATCCGGAGGACCTCCGCCTCGTCCAGTACGTACCGGAACGCGGACGACATGGCCGCCTGATCGAGTTCGCCGGCCACGTCCCACATGATCATCGCGTGGTTCGGGGTGTCGGGGGACATTTTCTGCGCCAGCCACATCGCTTGGTGCGCGGGCGACGCGCCGAACGAAAACAAACGGATCAACCCCTCAACGAAAGATGCCGGGAACCGGAGGAATCCGAAGATCGCCTCCACCTTCACGGCGGTGGACCAGCCGGTCAAGAGAATCGGGAACGGGGTACGGGACGGGGTGCGGGACGGGTCGCGGAGGTCTCCGCGGTGTCCCGCCGGCGGGACGGCCGCCGGGCCCGCCGGGGCCGCCGGGGACGTCGAACCCGCCGGTGCGGGGCGCTATCCGGGTGGGCGCCCGGTCGTCGCGGCGACGATATGACGGGCGGTCAGCCGGGGTGTGGGGTGGCGCAGCACCAGGTTCCCCCGGAGCCGGAGCCCGGTCGTCGCCGTCAGGCGTCTGCTCAGCTCGACCGAGAGCAGTGAGTCGAAGCCGAGGTCCTTGTACTCCTGGTCGGGGTCGACGGCCCCGGCCGATGTGTGGCCGAGTACCAGGGCGACTTTTTCGAGGACGTGTCCGAGTACGAAGGTCTCCGCCTCGTCCCCGGGGAGGGCGGCGATCCGCTCCGGCAGCGGTACGGGGGGTTCGTCGTCCTCGGGTGGCGGGGCCGGGGCAGGTTCGGCGGTGGCCGCCGGGTGGGGGGAGGGGGAGTCCAGCCAGTAACGCCGCCGCTGGAAGGCGTAGGTGGGCAGATCGACCCGGGGTCCCGTGCCGATGAGGGCCGTCCAGTCCACGGCGGCACCCCGGACGTACAGCGCGGCCAGGGAGCCCAGTACGGCCTCGGCCTCGTCGCGGTCGCGGCGGGCCGACGAGAGGACCACCGCGTCGTCCAGCTCCTCGACGATCTCCTGGACCGGGACGGTCAGCAGGGGGTGCGGGCCCATCTCGACGAAGACCCGGTATCCGTCGTCGGCGAGCCGCCGGACGGCGGTCTCGAAGCGGACCTGTTCCCGCAGGTTGTCGTACCAGTAGGTGCCGTCGAGTCGCGCCGTGTCGACGGGTTCCCCGTGGAGGGTGGAGTAGAACGGCAGGGCCGATGTAGTGGGCCGCAGATCGGCGAGCGATGTGACGATCCGGTCGCGGACCCGGGTCACCTGGTGGGAATGGGAGGCGTAGTCCACCGCGATCCGGCGGGCCTGGGCGCCCTCGGCCCTGACCTTCTCGACGAGTTCGTCGATCGCGTCCGGCTCCCCGGAGACCACCACCGACTGGGGGCCGTTGACGACGGCGATGCCCAGTCGGCCGTGCCACTGGGCCAGCCGGCCCTCCACGGTGTCCGCGGGCTCCGCGACGGACGCCATGCCGCCGTGTCCGGTCAGGGCCGTCAGGGCCCGGCTGCGGAGCGCCACGGTCTTGGCGGCGTCACGGAGCGTCAGCGCTCCGCAGACATGGGCGGCGGCGATCTCGCCCTGGCTGTGCCCCACCACGGCGGCCGGTTCCACGCCCCAGGAACGCCAGAGGCAGGCCGTGGCGACCATCACGGCGAACAGCACCGGCTGCACCACGTCGACCCGGTCGGCGGGCGGCGCTCCCGGTTTGCCCCGCAGCACGTCGAGGGGGGACCAGTCGACCCATTCGGACAGGGCGTCGGCGCAGGCGTCGAAGGCGTGGGCGAAGGCGGGGAAGGTGTCGTACAGTCCGCGGCCCATTCCGACCCACTGCGCGCCCTGGCCGGGGAACATGAAGACCACACCGCCGAGTTCTCCGGTGGTTCCACGGACCACCCCGGGGGATTCCGTGCCGTCGCGCAGGGCCGCGAGCCCGTCGAGCAGGGCGTCCCGGTCCGTCCCGAGGACGACCGCGCGGTGTTCGAAGGCCGTTCGGTGGGCCACCAGTGATCTGCCGACGGCGACGAGGCCGTGGGCGGTGTCCGGTGCGGCGGCGGCGAAGTCGCGGACCCGGCCCGCCTGGTCCGCCAGGGCCTTCGCGGTCCGGCCCGACACCACCCACGGCACCGGTCCGGCCGGGGCCGGACCGCCGGGTCCGGTCCCGGGCGCCGGATCCGGCGGCGCCTCCTCCAGGATCACATGGGCGTTGGTGCCGCTGAACCCGAAGGACGACACCCCGGCCCTGCGCGGGCCGTCCGCCCGGGTCCACTCCCGCCCTTCAGTCAACAGTTCGACCGTGCCGGACGACCAGTCCACATGGCGTGAGGGCCGGTCGGCGTGGAGGGTCTTCGGCAGATATCCGTGGCGGACGGCCAGGACGGCCTTCATCACCCCGGCGACCCCGGCGGCGGCCTGGGCATGGCCCATGTTCGACTTCAGGGACCCCAGCCGTAGGGGTCCGTTCCCGGCCCGGTCCCGGCCGTAGGCCTCGAACAGGGCGTCCGCCTCGATGGGGTCTCCGAGTACGGTTCCGGTGCCGTGGGCCTCGACCAGATCGACCCCCGACGCGGGGACTCCCGCGTCGGCCAGCGCCTTGCGGATGACGTCGGTCTGGGCGCGGCCGCTGGGGGCGGTCAGTCCGTTGCTCGCGCCGTCCTGGTTGACGGCGGAGCCGCGGACGACGGCGAGTACGGGGTGCCCGTTGCGGCGGGCGTCGGAGAGCCGCTCCAGCAGCAGTACGCCGACGCCCTCGGCCCAGCCGGTGCCGTCGGCGCCGTCGGCGAACGCCTTGCAGCGGCCGTCGGCCGCGAGGCCGCGCTGCCGGGAGAACTCGATGAACGCGGCGGGTGTCGACATCACCGCCGCCCCGCCCGCGAGCGCCAGTGAGCACTCCCCCGCGCGCAGCGACCGTACCGCCAGATGCAGGGCGACCAGCGACGACGAGCACGCCGTGTCGACGGTGACGGCCGGTCCCGTGAGCCCCAGGGCGTACGCCACCCGGCCGGTCGCCACGCTCAGGGAGCTGCCGAGCGACAGATGTCCTTCCAGCTCGCTCCGGCCGCCCGAGAGGAAACGCATGCCGTATTCGGGGGAGCTGACGCCGGAGAAGACACCGACGTCGGCCCCGCGCAGTTCGGCGGGGACGATCCCGGCCCGTTCGACGGCCTCCCACGACGTCTCCAGCAGCAATCGCTGCTGGGGGTCGATCGTCAGCGCCTCCCGCGGGCTGATCCCGAAGAACTCCGCGTCGAAGGCGGTCATGTCGGTGAGGAATCCGCCGTGCCGTACATACGATCCGCCGGGGGTGTCGGGGTCCGGGTCGTACACATCGGGCCAGCCGCGGTCCCGGGGGAACTCGGCCACGACGTCCCGGCCGTCGCGGATCACCTCCCACAGCTCTTCGGGCGAGGACACGCCGCCCGGGTAGCGGCAGGCCATGGCGACCACGGCGACCGGCTCCCCGCTGCGGGCTCTGAGGGCGTCGTTCTCCCGCCGGAGGCGGTCGCGCTCCGCCAGCAGGGCGCGCAGCGCCCGCTCGACCCGGTCGCCGCCCTCGGCGCTGGCGACACCGGCGGCGCCGTCCGCCGTTCGATCCGCGGAGTTCGTCATCTCACTCATCCTTCGCGTCCAGGGCCAGGTCGAGGAGTGCGTCGAGGCCGAGGTCCGCGAGTCCTTCGGCGGCGGGGCCGGGGTCCGGCGCCGGCCCGGTGCTTTCGGAGGTCCCGGAGGTCCCGGCCGGCTTCACCGGTGCGGATTCGGCAACGGGGTCCGTGGTGGGGAGGAGCAGCCCGCAGAGGTGTCCGCCCAGTTCACGTGGTGTGGGGTGGCTGAAGACGAGGGTGGACGGCAGCCGCAGTCCGGTCGACGCGGCCAGCCGGTTGCAGAGTTCGACGGAGGTCAGGGAGTCGAAGCCGAGCTGGGTGAACGCCTGGTCGGCGTCGACGGCGGTACCGGACGGATGGCCGAGCACCACGGCGGCCTGGGCGCGGACCCAGTCCAGTACGGCCGTCGCGGCCTCGTCCGCCGGGAGGCCGGCGAACCCCGCGGGCAGGCCGAGGGGGTCCGGGGCCGGGGCCGTACGGTCGCGGCGGGGCCGGCCCGCGTCGGCCAGGTCGAGCAGCGGTGACGGCAGTTCGTCGCGGGGCCTGGCCCGGAGCGCGGGGAGGTCGAGGCGCGCCGGGACGAGTACGGGGGCACCGATGGTGTGCGCCGTGTCGAAGAGGGCGAGCGCCTCGGGTGCCGTCATCGCGGCGAAGCCCAGCCGTCGTATCCGTGCCCGGTCGGCCCGGTCCAGGTCGGCGGCCATGCCGTGGCTCTGGTCCCACCAGCCCCAGACGAGGGATGTCCCGGCCAGGCCGGTCGCCCGGCGCCGGGCGGCGAGGCCGTCGAGGAAGGCGTTGGCCGCGGCGTAGTTGGCCTGTCCCCCGTTGCCGAGGGTGCCCGCGAGGGCGGAGCACAGGACGAACGCCGACAGGGGGTGGTCCCGGGTGAGTTCGTGCAGATGAACGGCCCCGCCGACCTTGGCCCGCAGCGCGCGGTCGAGGCTCTCCAGCGGCATCGACGCGACGGTGGCGTCGGCCAGTTCGCCCGCCGCGTGGACGACGGCCGTCAGCGGATGTCCGGGCGGCGTCGCGGCGAGCAGGTCGGCGACGGCGGACCGGTCGGCGACGTCGCAGGCCACGACCCGGACCGCGGCGCCCGCCCGCTCCAGCTCCGTGACGAGCGCGGCGGCCCCGTCGGCCGCCGGTCCCCGGCGGCTAGCCAGGATCAGGCTGCGCACCCCGTGTCCGGTGACGAGATGGCGGGCCAGGAGGGATCCCACTCCCCCGGTACCGCCGGTGACCAGGACGGTCCCGCCGCCGAAGCCCCCGCCGACGTCGAGGACGAGTTTGCCGATGTGCTGTCCGCGGCTCATCTCGCGGAACGCGGTACGCGCGTCGAGGATATCGCGGACGGCGACCGGGTTGAGTGTCAGCCGCCCTTCGGCGAACAGCTCCATGACGTCCCGGAGCATTCCGCGGAGCGCGTCGGGTCCTTCCTCGTAGACGTCGAAGGCCCGGTAGCGGACCCCGGGGTGCCGGTCGGCGATCTCACGGGGGTCGCGGATATCCGTCTTCCCCATCTCGGCGAAGTCCCCGCCGCCGGGCAGCAGGGTGAGGGACGCGTCGACGAACTCATGGGCGAGGGAGTTCAGTACGACGTCCATGCCGCGGCCTTCCGTGGCCGCCAGGAACTTCCCGGCGAACTCCAGATCCCGGGAGGACGCCAGATGCGCGTCGTCGATGCCGAGGGCGCGCAGGGCGGGCCATTTGGCGGGGCTCGCGGTGGCATAGACCTCGGCACCGGCGTCCCTGGCGAGCTTGACGGCGGCCATCCCGACGCCGCCCGCCGCGGCGTGGATCAGGATCCGGTCTCCCTTCGTCAGCCTCGCCACCCGGAAGAGGGCGTAGTAGGCGGTGAAGAAGGCGCTCGGTACGGATGCCGCCTCGGCATGGCTCCAGCCGCCGGGGACGGGCAGGAGGAGGCGGTGGTCGGCGACGGCGACCGGTCCGAAGGCGCCGGGGAAGGCGCCCATCACCCGGTCGCCGGGGGCGAGCCCGGTGACGTCGTCGGCGACCTCCAGTACCGTTCCGGAGCCCTCGCTGCCGATTCCGGTGTCGAAGGCCGTTCTCGCCACCAGTCCCAGGGCGATGGTGACGTCCCGGAAGTTGAGCCCGGCGGCCTGTACGGCGACGCGTACCTGTCCGCTCGTCAGGGGTGCCGCCGCCGCCGGGCAGGGCACCCAGGTGAGATTCTCCAGGGTTCCCCGGCGCGGGATGCCCAGCCGGTGGGGTCCGTCGGGCGGGTCGGGCAGCCGGTGCCCGGCCGGGCCGGCCGGGGTCAGCCGGGGGACGAGGCATTCGCCGCGCCGCAGGGCCAGTTGGTCCGCGTCGGCGGTGAGGGCGTCGGGGAAGCCGGTGAGGGAGCTGTTCTCGTCGTCGATGTCCACCAGCCGGAATCTGCCGGGGTGTTCGGTGGCGGCGGACCGGATCAGACCCCACAGGGACGCTCCGGGCAGGTTGTCGGCGTCTTCGCCGCGGCCGGTGTCGAGTGCCAGCCGGGTGAGGACCACCAGGGTGGTCCCGGCCAGCCGCTCCTCGGCGAGGAACCGTTGGACGAGGTCGAGCAGGACGGCGGCGGCGTCGCCGACCTCGGCGAACAGACCGGGCCCGGTGGTACGGAGGTCGTCGGCGCAGAGGGCGGCGTACCGGGGTGCCGGGCCCGTGAGGAGACCGTCCGGTGTCGTGTGGAGCGTGACCCGGTCTCCGCCGGACGCGGCCAGCCGGGCGGCCAGGCCGTTCCCGGCGCCGATGACGCTCCACGGTCCGGGGTCGGTGCGCCGCCCGTCGTGGTGGAGCGGCCGCCACGCCGTCGCGAACAGCGACCGTCCGGTCCTTCCGGGTGCGGGGCGCAGCTGTCCGGCGTCGGCGGGGCGGAATGTCAGGGCCGCGACCCGGGCGATCTCACGGCCCTGTTCACCGGTGAGCGTGAGGGAGACCGCGCCGTCGCCGACGGGGGTGATCCGGGCCCGTACCGTCGGGCCGCACTCCCCTGTCAGTTGGACGCCGGACCATGCGAAGGGCATCCAGCCCCGGTCGCCGTCCATGCCGACGATCCCGCCGGCCGCCACCGCGTGCAGCACCGAGTCGATCAGCGCCGGGGGCAGCAGGAATCCGGCGGCGCCGGGCCGGTCGTCGTCCGGCAGCCCGGCCAGGACATGGAGGTCGTCGCCGTGCCGCCAGACCTCCCGCAGGCCGCGGAAGCCGGGCCCGTAGTCGAAGCCCGCGGCCGCGGCGGTTTCGTAGAAGCCGTCGAGATCGAGCCGGGTCGCCCCGGCGGGTGGGCTTCCGGCCTCGGACGGGGCGGCGGTTCGCGGTGTGCCGGGGGCCAGGTTCCCCGTCGCGTGCCGGGTCCAGCCGCCGGCCGTCCGGCCGCCGCCCGTACGGCCGTCGTCGCCGGGCCGCGCGTACATGTCGAGGGGGCGCCGTCCCGTCTCGTCGGCCGTTCCGACGACGACCCGGATCTGTACGTCGCCCGTGGCGGGCAGGATCAGCGGCACCTCCAGGGAGAGTTCCCCGACGGCGGAGCATCCGACGGACTCCGCCGCCGACAGCGCCAGCTCCAGATAGGCGGTCGCCGGTACGACGACCGCGCCGAAGACGCTGTGTCCCGCGAGCCATTCGTGGGTCCGCAGCGACCACCGGCCGGTGAGGACGGTCTCACCGGTGCCTGGGTGGTCGACCACGGCTCCCAGCAGCGGATGCCCTGGAGCGGACAGTCCTGCGGCGGTGACATCCGCCGTTCCCGTACCCGCGTCGGAGTCCAGCCAGTACCGGTGGCGTTCGAAGGCGTACGTCGGCAGATCCACCCGCCGCCCGGTTCCGATCAGGGCCTTCCAGTCGACGGCCGCGCCCCGGACGTCCAGTTCGGCGGCGGTGCCGATCAGGGACTTCACGGCCCCGCGGTCGCGCCGCCACGACGCGAGGACCACGGCGTCGGTGACGCCGTCGGCGGCGAACGCCTCCTTGGTGAGGCTCGCGAGCGTCGAGCCCGGGCCCAGGTCGAGGAAGACGCCCGCTCCGGCCGCCCGGGCGGATTCCACCGCGGCGTGGAAGCGGACCGGTTCGCGGATGTGTCGCACCCAGTGCTCCATGGACGCCAGCTCGGCGGGGTCGGCCGTACGGCCGGTTCTGGTGGAGATCACCGGAATCACCGGTATATCCGGTTCCGTGGGGCGTAGTTCGCCGACCGCTCCGGCGAACTCGGCCAGGACGGGGTCCATCAGCGGTGAGTGGAAGGCGTGGTCGACCTTGAGCGGTCTGGTCCGGACGCCGTCGGCGGCGAACCGTTCCCGGAGGTCCCGGATCTGGTCGCGGCCGCCGGAGACCACGACCGAGTCGGGGCCGTTGACGGCGGCGATGCCGACCCGGTCGTACGGGCCGATGACGGCATCGACGGCGTCCTCCGGGGCACGCACCGCGAGCATGGAGCCGGGTTCGGCGACCGTACGCATGATCCGCCCGCGGGCGGCCACCAGTCTGGTCGCGGAGTCCAGGTCCAGGGCTCCGGAGAGCTGGGCGGCGGCGATCTCGCCGACGGAGTGGCCGATCAGCAGGCCGGGCGGTGGGCAGTACCGGGTGATCAGCCGGTAGAGGCTGATCTGGAGGGCGAAGAGCGCGGCCTGGTCGATGTCGGTACGTCCGGTGGCCCCGGGCCCGCCGGCGCCGGGCGCGGTGCCGAGCAGCAGGGGTTTCAGGGCGAAGGGGAGGACGTTGTCGAAGTGGTCGCAGATCTCGTCGACGCTTCGGGCGAAGGCGGGGAAGGCGTCGTACAGCTCCGGTGCCGCGCCCACCCATCGCGAACCCTGCCCCGGGAACATGAAGGCGGTCTCGCCGGGCTTCCCGGTGACGCCGCGTACCAGCCCGGTGGATTCCGTGCCGTCGCGCAGCGCCGCCAGGCCGTTCAGCAGGGTGTCCCGGTCGGCTCCGATCACCACGGCTCGGTGTTCGAGCCGGGCCCGGCCCGCCGCCAGCGACCAGCCGATGTCGGTGGGTTCGGGGGCGGGGTCGGCGGCCGGGTCGGCGGCGGGTTCGGCGGCGGCGAAGGCGTACAGCCGCTCCGCCTGTGACCGCAGGGCGTCCGCGGACCGTGCCGATACCAGCCAGGGGACGGGGCGGCGGGTGCCGGGCGGAGGGGGGCCCGCGGTGTCCCGTACCGGCTCCTCGTCCGGTGCCTGTTCGAGGATCAGATGGGCGTTGGTGCCGCTGACGCCGAACGCGGACACTCCGGCCCGCCGCGGCCGACCGCCGGTCGCGGGCCACGGCCGGGTCTCAGCCAGCAGTTCCACCGTCCCCGCCGACCAGTCGACATGGGGTGTCGGCCGGTCCAGGTGCAGGGTTCTCGGCAGGGTGCCGTGACGCATGGCCAGCACCATCTTGATGGTTCCCGCGACACCCGCCGCGCACTGCGGGTGGCCGATATTGGATTTCACCGACCCCACCCGGAGGGGCCGGTCCGCGGGCCGGTCCCTGCCGTAGGCGGCGATGAGCGCCTGGGCCTCGATCGGGTCGCCCAGCGGGGTGCCCGTGCCGTGTGCCTCGACGGCGTCGACCTCGTCGGGCCGGATCCCGGCGTCCGCCAGTGCCTGCCGGATGACGCGCTGCTGGGAGGGCCCGTTGGGGGCGGTCAGTCCGTTGCTGGCGCCGTCCTGGTTGACGGCGGAGCCGCGGATGACGGCGAGTACGGGGTGCCCGTCGCGGCGGGCGTCGGAGAGCCGCTCCAGCATCAGTACGCCGACACCCTCGCCCCAGGCCGTGCCGTCGGCGGCGGCCGAGAACGGCTTGCAGCGGCCGTCGGGCGCCAGGCCCCGCTGGCGGCTGAACTCGGTGAAGACACCGGGTGTCGTCATCACCGTCACGCCGCCCGCCAGGGCGGCCGTGCACTCCCCGTTGCGGAGCGCCCGGACCGCCAGATGCAGGGCGACCAGCGACGACGAGCACGCCGTGTCGACGGTGACGGCCGGCCCTTCGAAGCCTCCGGTGTACGCGATCCGGCCCGAGGCCACCGCGGTCGCCGTGCCGGTCATCAGATAGCCCTCAAGGGCTTCCGGCGACCGGTGCATGGGCGGCCCGTACTCCTGGCGCGCGATCCCCATGAAGACCCCGGTACGGCTGCCGCGCAGGGATGTCGGGTCGATGCCCGCCCGCTCGATCGCCTCCCACGACGCCTCCAGCAGCAGCCGCTGCTGTGGTTCGACGGCCATCGCCTCCCGCGGGCTGATCTCGTGGAACCCCGGGTCGAACTCGTCCGCGTCGTAGAGGAAGCCGCCCTCGCGCACATACGACGTCCCGTGGACGCCCGGCTCCGGCGCGTAGAGAGCGTCCAGGTCCCAGCCCCGGTTCTCCGGGAAGCCGGAGACGGCGTCCCGCTCGTCGACGAGGAGGTTCCACAGATCCTCCGGGGAGCGCACCCCGCCGGGGAAGCGGCAGCTCATACCGGTGACGGCGATCGGTTCACGGGACGCGGCGGTCAGCTCAGCGTTGAGGCGCCGAAGTCGTTCCGCCTCCTTGAGGGAGGCCCGCAACGCCTCGACGACGGCATCCTTGGATTCGGCCATCATGACCTCCGCGTCTCGTCGGGAACGGTGTTCCGCATCGCCATCCGGACCAGGCCGGCCACATCCATCTCGTCCAGCGACGCGCCGTCGGGCGCCTCCCGGGCGCCGTCCGGAGCGTCCGGGCCGTCCGGGCCGTCCGGGCCGTCCGCGTTGTCGGTGCCGTTCGGGCCGTTCGGGCCGTTCGGGCCGGGTGTCTCGGCGTCGGCGCGGGCCGTCCGCTCCGGGAAGAGTTCCTCCCGCAGATGCCGGGCGACGGCCACCGGCGTCGGATGGTCGAACAGCAGGGTGGTGGAGAGGGGCAGCCCCGTCGCGCGCCGCAGCCGGTTCCGCATCTCCATGGCGGTCAGCGAGTCGAATCCGGCGAGGCTGAAGGCCCGGTCGCCCCGGATCGTCGCCGGTCCCGCCAGGCCGAGTACGGCCGCGGAGTGGCCTTGGACCGCGGCCAGCAGGGCCTCGTCCAGTTTGCTGTCCGGCAGCTTCCTCAGCCGGGCCGCCAACTCGCCGTCCGGCACCCCGTCGCCGGGGCCGTCCGAGGTCGCCGCGGCCGGGGGCGGGGCGATATCGGGGAGATCGGCGATCAGCCGGCTGGGGCGGGCCGCGGTGAGGACGGGCGCGAAGTCCGCCCACTCGACCCGGGCCACCATGATCCGGGTCTCGTCCCGGCCCAGGGACGCGGCGAGCGCCGCCGTCGCCGCCGCGGGCTCCATCGGCGGCAGCCCTCGTCCGCGGAGGCGTTCCTCGGTTCCGCCGGTGACCAGTCCCCCGCCGCCCCAGGATCCCCAGGCGACGGCGGTCGCCTTCAGTCCGGCCGCCCGGCGCGTCTCGGCCAGTGCGTCGGCGAAGGCGTTGGCGGCGGCGTATCCGCCCTGTCCTCCGCTGCCCCAGACGCCTCCGGCGGCCGACGAGAAGAGCACGAACGCGTCCAGGTCCCGGTCGGCGGTCAGCTCGTGGAGCGCCACGGCGGCGGCCACCTTGGGCCGGAGGACCCGGGCCAGCCGCTCCGGTGTCAGGGATTCCACCAGCCCGTCGGCGAGTACCGCGGCACCGTGGATCACGGCACGCAGCGGATACTCCGCCGGTATGGACGCCAGCACCGTGCGGAGCGCGTCACGGTCGGCGGCGTCGACGGCGGCCACGGTCACCCGCGAGCCCAGCTCCGTCAGCTCCGCCGTCAGCTCCCCGATCCCGGGGGTGTCCGTGCCCCTTCTGCCGACCAGCAGCAGATGGGGCGCTCCGGCCCGGGCCAGCCAGCGGCAGATGTGCGAACCGACCGCGCCCGCGCCGCCGGTGACGAGTACGGTCCCGCTGGGACGCCACTCCTGGTCCGGCGCGTCGTCGAGGGGGGCCCGGGTCAGCCGCCGGCCGTAGACGCCGGAGGCGCGTACCGCGATCTCGTCCTCGCCGTGACCGCCGTCCGCTCCATCGCCGTGCTTCGCGCCGTCGGCTCCACCTCCGGGTACGAGGACCGCGCAGAGCAGATCCGCGGTCCGGTCGTCGAGCCGGGCGGGGACGTCCACGAGCCCGCCCCATCGCTCGGGCCGTTCCAGCGCCACGGCGCGGCCCAGGCCCCAGATCTGGGCCTGTAGCGGATTGCGGACGGTGTCGGCGTGCCCCGTGGCCACCGCCTCCCCGGTCAGACACCAGAGCCGGGCCTCGACACCCGTGTCCTCCAGGGCCTGTACGAGGGCGACGGTGCCCGCGAGCCCGCCGGAGACCGGCTGGTGGGCGGCGGCCAGACCGTCGTCGACGAGCGCGGCGAGGGACAGGACGCCGGTGAACGGTACGGGTGCCTCCTCGTCGGCGAGTACGGCGGAGAGCCGAAGGCCGAGTGCGGTACGGTCCCGCAGCTCGGCCGGCGCCACCTCGCATCGGACCACTCGGGTACGGCGTCGCCGCAGCGCCTCGATCACCGTCTCGGCCACCGGGTCCTGAGCGACCGTCGCAGGGACGACCACCAGCCAGTCGCCGCCGTCGAGCCGCGGGGCCGGTCCGGTGCCGATACCGATACCGATACCGGGCAGCGGCTTCCAGGTCGCGCGGTAGCGCCAGGTGTTCTGTACCGACCGCTCCGTACGGCGGCGGCGCCACGACGACATCGCGGACAGTACGGCGGGCAGGGCGGAGCCCACGGCATCGTTCGGGCCCCCGGCGTCCCCGAGCCCGAGGGTCCTGATCAGCGCGGCCGGGTCCTCCCGTTCGACCGCGTCCCAGAACTCGGCCTCGACCGGATCGGCGACGGCGGCGGCGGCGACAACGGCCGTACCGCCGGTCGCACGGCCGCCCCCGGGGGCGTTGTGGTCGAGGAGCCAGTAGCGCTGATGCTGGAACGGGTAGGTGGGGAGGTCCACGGGCCGTATCGCGGGATAGAACACCGACCAGTCGGCGGACCGATGGATATGGGTGGTGGCGAGGGATGTGAGGATCCGCTGCCAGGTGTCGTCCTCGCGGCGGAGAGTGCCGGTGACCGTGACGTCGGCCGTTCCGGCGGACTCCTCGGCGGTCTCCAGGACAGGGTGGGTGAGGACGGGGTGGGGGCTGGCCTCGATGAACAAGGAGTGGCCGTCGTCCAGCAGGGCCCGGGTGGCGGAGCGGAAGTCGACGGTCGTGGCCAGATTCTCGTACCAGTACGCGGCTCCCATCACCGAGGTGTCCGGCATCGACCCGCCGGCATATCCGGCGACGGAGGAGTAGAACGCCACCGATGCGGGCTGCGGCCGGACCGGGGCCAGGAGGTCCAGCAGTTGGTCCCGGAGGGCTTCCATATGCGGGGTGTGGGAGGCGTAGTCCACCGGAACCCTGCGTGCCCGGATCTCCGCACCCTCGCAGTGGGCGAGAAGCTCCGCCAAAGCGTCGCCGTCCCCCGCGACCACGGTCGCCGAAGGCCCGTTGACGGCCGCGACGAACACCCGCCCGTGCCACCGCTCGACGAGTACCGACACCTCCGCCATCGGCAGGGGGACGGAGACCATTCCGCCAGGTCCCGCCATCGCGGCAATCGTCCGGGAACGCAACGCCACGACTCGGGCCGCATCCTCCAGCGACAGCACACCCGCGATATGCGCGGCCGCGATCTCCCCCTGCGAATGCCCCACCACAGCATCAGCCACCACACCCAGGTGCTCCCACAACCGGGCCAGCGACACCATCACCGCCCACAGAGCAGGCTGAACCACATCCACCCGGTCCAGCCCCGGAACACCCTCAACACCCCGGAGGACATCGACAAGGTTCCAACCCGTGAACGGCTCCAACGCCACCGCGCACTCGCCCACACGCTCCGCGAAAACAGGCGAGGAATCCAACAACCCCACACCCATACCCACCCACTGAGCACCCTGCCCCGGGAACACAAAAACCGTCCGCCCCGTACCCGGCGCCACACCCGACACCACCCGACCCGAAGGCTCACCCGACGACAAAGCCGTCAAAGCCTCCCGATAATCGGCGATCTCCCGGCCGATCACCACGGCCCGATGATCAAAGACCGCCCGACTCGTGGCCAGAGCGTGCCCGACCTCACCCGGCGCCACCCCGGGATACCGGTCCAGGTGGTCCAGCAGCCGCCGGGCCTGCTCACGCAACGCCTCCCCCGACTTCGCCGACACCACCCACGGCAACACCCCATCCGTCACCACCACCGGCCCCGAACCATCCACAACACCGACATCAGTCGCCTCAGGCGCCTGCTCCACAATCAGATGCGCGTTCGTCCCACTCACACCGAACGACGACACACCCGCCCGCCGCAGACGCCCCGTCTCCGGCCACACCCGCCCCTCGGTCAACAACTCCACCGACCCCGCCGACCAGTCCACAAACGACGACGGCTCATCCACATGCAACGACCGCGGCAACACCCCATGCCGCAAAGCCATCACCATCTTGATCACACCACCCACACCAGCAGCAGCCTGCGCATGACCGATGTTGGTTTTGAGCGAGCCCAACCAGAGCGGTCGACCCTCCGGCCGGTCCTGGCCATACGTGGCGATCAGCGCCTGCGCCTCGATCGGATCACCGAGTGTCGTGCCCGTACCGTGCGCCTCGACGACATCGACCTCATCCGGTGTCAGCCGCGCACTGGCCAGCGCCTGCCGGATGACCCGCTCCTGAGACGGCCCATGAGGCGCGGTCAGTCCATTGCTCGCACCGTCCTGATTGACCGCCGAACCACGCACCACCGCCAGCACCCGATGACCGTTCCTCCGCGCATCGGAGAGCCGCTCCAACAACAACAGCCCCACACCCTCCGCCCACCCGGTACCGTCGGCGGCCTCCGCGAAAGCCTTGCACCGACCGTCGGGCGCCAGGCCGCGCTGACGGCTGAACTCGGTGAAGACATCGGGTGCGGCCATCACGGTGACACCGCCGGCCAGGGCCAGATCGCACTCCCCCTGGCGCAGTGACTGCGCTGCCAGATGGACGGCCACGAGGGACGAGGAGCAGGCGGTGTCCACCGTGACGGCCGGGCCCTCGAACCCGAAGGTGTAGGAGAGCCGGCCGGAGGCGACACTGCCCGCACTGCCGTTGATCAGATATCCCTCCAGATCCCTGGGGACGGAGTTGAGCCGGTGACCGTAGTCGCCGTACATGACACCGGTGAAGACACCGGTGGATGTGGCGCGGAGGGTGGTGGGGTCGATCCCGGCGCGTTCGACGGTCTCCCAGCCGACCTCCAGCAGCAGTCGTTGCTGGGGGTCCATGGCAAGGGCTTCGCGCGGGCTGATGCCGAAGAAAGCGGGGTCGAAGGCGTCGGCGTCGTAGAGGAAGCCGCCTTCGCGAACGTACGTCGTACCTGATCGGTCGGGATCGGGGTCGTACAGCTTCTCGATGTCCCAGCCCCGGGTGGCGGGGAACTCGGCGACCGCGTCCCGCCCGTTCGCCACCAGGTCCCACAGATCGTCGGCGGAGCGCACTCCTCCCGGGTACCGGCAGCCGATGGCCACGATCGCGATGGGCTCGTCGGCGGCGAAGGAGGAGGCGACCGCCGGGGCCGGGACGGCCGGGGTGGTGGCCGCCCGGGCGGTCGGGGCGAGTACGGCGTACAGATGCCGGGCCAGGCGCCGCGGGGTGGGGTGGTCGAAGACGAGCCCGGCGGCGAGCCGGAGTCCGGTCGCGGCGTTGATCCGGTTACGGAGCTCGACCGCGGTCAGCGAGTCGAAGCCGAGGTCCTTGAACGCCTGGTCGGCGTTGACGGCGTCGGACGCGGTGTGACCGAGGACGAGCGCGACATGGGTGCGGACGAGGGTGGCGAGGGCGTCCTCGGCCTCCTCGGGCGTGAGCCGGACGAGCCGTTCGCGGAGGGCGTCGTTATCGGTCGCGGCGGCTGCCGATGCGGCGGCTTTACGTATGGGGGCGCGGACGAGCCCCTGGAGGACCGCGGGCAGCGTTCCGGTCCCCAGGTGCGGCCGGAGCAGGGCGGGCACGATCTTCGCGAGGACCGGGCAGGCCGACCTGGTCGCCCGGGCCGCCTCGTAGAGGGCGAGCCCCTCCTCCGCCGTGACGGGTTCGATCCCGAGCCTGGCGAGGCGGGTGAGATCCGCAGCCCCCAGATGGCCGGTCATATCGCTGCTGTCGGCCCAGAGGCCCCAGACCAGTGATGTGGCGGGCAGGCCATCGGCGCGGCGGCTCTGGGCCAGCGCGTCGAGGAAGACATTCGCCGCCGCGTAGTTGCCCTGCCCGGGGCTCCCGAGCACACCCGAGACCGACGAGAAGAGGACGAACTCCGTGAGATCTCGATCGCGGGTCAGCCGGTGCAGATGCCAGGCCGTGTCGACCTTCGGGCGGAACACACGCTCGATGTGTTCCGGCGTCAGGGATGTCACGGTGCCGTCGGCGAGGACGCCCGCGCAGTGCAGGACGGCGGTGAGCGGATGTTCGTCGGGTACGGCGGCGAGCAGTTCGGCGAGTGCGTCGCGGTCGGCGGTGTCGCAGGCGGCGATGGTGACCTTCACACCCAGTTCGGTGAGTTCGGCGGCGAGTTCGGGCGCGCCGGGTGCGTCCGGCCCGCGTCTGCTGACCAGCAGCAGATGGCCGATCCCGGGGGCCGTCGCGTAGCGGCGGGCGAACAGTGCGCCGAGGGTGCCGGTACCGCCGGTGATCAGGACAGTGCCGCCCGGGGCCGGCTCGGGGACGGTGCCGCCGGCTCCGTCGGGCGGGGTCTCCTGGACGAGCCGGGGGGCGTAGAGCCGCTGGTCGTCGTCGCGAAGGGCCAGTTGTGGTTCGTCGCTGCCCAGCGCGCCGCGGAAGGCGTCGGCCGGTACGGCGTTCTCGTCGGCGAGGTCGATCACCGTGAACCGGCCGGGGTGCTCGGTCTGCGCCGTACGGATCAGGCCCCAGGCGGCGGCGTCGGCCGGTCCCGGCGATTCGGTGTCGGGGTGGACCGCGACGGCCCGTCTGGTGAGGAAGACGAGGCGATTGTCGGCCGGGCGGTCCTCGGCCAGCCACGCTCGGACCGTGTCCAGGACGTACCGTACGGCCTCACGCGCGGAGCCGGGGACGTCGTCCGCAGGGGTGGAACGGATCAGCAGTCCGGTGGCGATCACCAGATCGGGTGCGGGGACGCCGTCGTCGGACCCGAGCGTCGCCGGATCCGTACGGTGCTCGACCGCGCTGCCGTCGGGCAGCGCCGCCACCAGTGCCTCGGGCACGACGGGACCCAGGAACACCACCCGGCCGGCCCGCGGGGCCGCCGCGACGGAGGTGGGGGTCCAGGCCAGCCGGAACAGCCGGCCGTCCCCCGCCGGCGTAACGGCCCGCGTCAGCCGCTCCGGGGTGATCGACCGCATGGCCAGCGATGTCACCTCGGCGACGGGCCGCCCGGTGGGATCGGCAAGCCGGAGGCAGAAGGTGCCCGGGGCGGAGGGGGTGATCCGGACCCGCAGCTCCCGGGCGCCGACGGCGTACAGCTCGACATTCGACCAGGCGAACGGCAGGGGCAGCGCGTCGGGGTTCCGCTCCGTGGCTACGGCTCCGATCGGGTGCTGCGCGGCGTCGAAGAGGGCCGGGTGGATACCGAAGACGGGAACGTCCGGGTGCCCCTCGTCCGGCAGCACCACCTCGGCGTACACCTCGTCTCCGTCCCGCCATACCGCCCGTACGCCGCGGAACGCGGGGCCGTACTGGTAGCCGTCGGCGGCCAGGGACGGGTACAGCTGCTCGACTCCGACCGGCACCGCCCGGGCCGGGGGCCAGGCCGTCGGCGCCGCCCATGCCTCCGTGTCCGGGGGTGTGGGTGTCCGGCCGGTCAGGGTGCCGGTGGCATGCCGGGTCCACGGCCGGTCCGGGGTGGCGTCATCGGGACGGGAGTGGATGGTGAGGGCGCGACGACCGTCGCCGTCGGACGGCTCGACCCGCACCTGGAGGTGGACCCCGCCGATGGGCGGCAGCGTGAGGGGCGCTTCGAGGACCAGTTCCTGAAGGTGGGGGGTGTCGATGGCCTGCCCCGCGTGGAGGGCGAGTTCGACGAACGCGGTACCCGGCAGCAACGGGGTGTCGTAGACGGCGTGGTCCGCCAGCCAGGGACGGGTCCGCAGCGACAGGTTCCCGGTGAACAGATGGCCGTCGCCGTCCGCCAGGGCGACGGCGGCGCCGAGCAGTCCGTGGTCGGCGGCCCGCAGTCCGAGGGCGTGGGGGTCGGTGGCGGTGGCGGGGTCCGCCGAGAGCCAGTAGCGCCGGTGCTGGAAGGGATAGGTGGGAAGGTCGACGGCCCGGTCCTGGAAGGTGGGGGGATAGAAGCGGGTCCAGTCGACGGTGGTGTGGGTGTGGGTGTGGGTGGTGGCGAGGGATGTGAGGATCCGCTGCCAGGTGTCGTCGTCACGGCGGAGGGTGCCGGTGACCGTGACGTCGGCCGTATCGGCGGACTCCTCGGCGGTCTCCTGGACGGGGAAGGTGAGCACCGGATGCGGACTCGCCTCGATGAACAAGGAGTGGCCATCGTCGAGCAGGGCCCGGGTGGCGGAGCGGAAATCGACGGTCGTGGCCAGATTCTCGTACCAGTACGCGGCCCCCATCACCGAGGTGTCCGGCATCGACCCACCGGCATACGCGGCGACGGAGGAATAGAACGCCACCGACGCGGGCCGCGGCCGAATCGGAGCCAGCAGCTCCAACAGCTCGTCCCTCAGCGCCGCCATATGCGGGGTGTGGGATGCATAGTCCACCGGAACCTTGCGCGCCCGGATCTCCGCACCCTCACAGTGGACGAGAAGCTCCGCCAAAGCGTCGCCGTCTCCCGCGACAACAGTCGCCGAAGACCCGTTGACGGCCGCGACGAACATCCGGCCGTGCCACCGCTCGACGAGTGCCGAGGCATCCGCCATCGGCAGGGGGACGGAGACCATTCCGCCAGGTCCCGCCATCGCGGCGATGGTCCGCGAGCGCAGTGCCACGACTCGGGCAGAGTCCTCCAGGGACAGCACACCCGCGATATGCGCGGCCGCAATCTCCCCCTGCGAATGCCCCACCACAGCATCAGGCACCACACCCAAGTGCTCCCACAACCGGGCCAGCGACACCATCACCGCCCACAAAGCAGGCTGAACCACATCCACCCGCTCCAGCTTCGGAACACCCTCAACACCCCGAAGAACATCAACCAGATTCCAACCCGTGAACGGCTCCAACGCCACCGCACACTCACCCAGAAACTCCGCGAAAACAGGCGAGGAATCCAACAACCCCACACCCATACCCACCCACTGAGCACCCTGCCCCGGGAACACAAAAACCGTCCGGCCGGGCTCGGGGGCCACCGTAGAGGTGACGCTGTACGGAGACGGCTCGCCGGCGGCCAAGGCCATGAGTGCGTTCCGGTAGTCGGTCCGGTCCCGGCCGATCAGCACGGCCCGATGATCAAAGACCGCCCGACTCGTGGCCAGAGCGTGCCCGATCTCACCGGACGTCACCCCCGGATACCGGTCCAGATGGTCCAGCAGCCGCCCGGCCTGCTCACACAACGCCTCCCCCGACTTCGCCGACACCACCCACGGCAACACCCCGTCCGTCACCACCACCGGCCCCGAGCCATCCACAACACCGGCATCAGTCGCCTCAGGCGCCTGCTCCACAATCAGATGCGCGTTCGTCCCACTGACGCCGAAGGCGGAGATCCCGGCGCGGCGCGGGCGGTCGGCCTCCGGCCAGGCCCGCTCCTCGGTCAGCAGCTCCACTCGACCCGCCGACCAGTCGACATGCGGGCTCGGTTCGTCCACGTTCAAGGTGCGCGGCAGCGTCCCGTTGCGGACGGCCAGCACCATCTTGATCACACCGGCCACGCCCGCGGCGGCTCCCAGATGACCGATATTCGACTTCAACGAGCCCAGCCAGAGGGGACGTTCCTCCGGCCGGTCCTGGCCGTAGGTGGCGATCAGCGCCTGCGCCTCGATCGGATCACCAAGGGTCGTGCCCGTGCCATGCGCCTCGACGGCATCGACCTCATCCGGCATCAGCCGCGCACTGGCCAGGGCCTGCCGGATGACCCGCTCCTGAGACGGCCCATTGGGCGCGGTCAGACCGTTGCTCGCACCGTCCTGATTGACCGCAGAGCCGCGCACGACCGCCAGCACCCGATGGCCATTGCGTCGCGCGTCGGAGAGCCGCTCCAGGAGCAGCACACCGACGCCCTCACCCCAGCCGGTGCCATCGGCCGCAGCGGCGAATGCCTTGACCCGCCCGTCCGGCGCCAGGCCGCGCTGACGGCTGAACTCGGTGAAGACCCCCGGGCTCGCGATGACCGACACCCCACCGGTCACCGCGAGGGAGCACTCCCCCTGGCGTAGCGACTGCACCGCCTGGTGGAGCGCCACCAGGGACGACGAGCAGGCGGTGTCGACCGTGATCGCCGGGCCCTCCAGCCCGAGGAAGTAGGCCAGCCGGCCGGAGATCACACTGGTCATCTTGCCGGTCATCAACAGGCCGTCCATGCCTTCGGGGGCCTGGTGCAGCGGTGCGCCGTATTCGAGCGATACGGCACCGACGAAGACACCCGTTCGGCTGCCGCGCAACGTGGTGGGGTCGATCCCCGCCCGCTCCACCGCCTCCCAGGCCGTCTCCAGCAGCAGCCGCTGCTGCGGATCCATCGCCGTCGCCTCACGCGGGCTGATACCGAAGAATCCGGCGTCGAACTCCCCGGCGTCGGTGAGAAAGCCGCCCCTGGTGACATATGACGTACCGGGCCGGTCCGGATCGGGGTCGTACAAACCCTCCACGTCCCAGCCGCGATCCGTGGGAAAGCCGGAGAGCGCCTCGGTGCCGGACGACACCAGATCCCACAAATCCTCCGGAGAGCCGACACCTCCCGGAAGCCGGCACCCCATGCCCACCACGGCGATCGGCTCGTCCCAGGCCGCACCCGTCACCACGGGCTCCGCATCGGACGTATCGCCCAGCAACTCACCCCGCAGATAACGCGCCAGCACCACCGGAGTCGGATGGTCGAAAACCGCCGTCGCCGGCATCCGCAGCCCAACCGCCTCCATCAGACGGTTGCGCAAGGCGATCGAGGACTGCGAGTCGAAGCCCAGCTCCCGGAAGGTGCTCTCGGGGCGTACCGCCGACGCCCCGGTGTGTCCCAGAACGGCCCCGGCATGAGCGCGTACGACCTCCAGCAGCTCACGCTCCGCCTCGATCGCGGATTTCCCGGCGAACCGCTGTCCGGCATTCGGTCCGGCGCCGGTCGTACGCGCTGCCACCGATGTGTCCGCCGTTCGTCCCGGCGCGGCCGTATCCCCCGCACCGCCCGACGGTTCCAGCCAGAAACGCTCGCGCTGGAAGGGGTACGTCGGCAGATCCAGGTGGGCGGGCCGTATCGCGGGATAGAACACCGACCAGTCGACGGACCGATGGAGATGGGTGGTGGCGAGGGATATGAGGATCCGCTGCCAGGTGTCGTCGTCACGGCGGAGGGTGCCGGTGACCGTGACGTCGGCCGTATCGGCGGACTCCTCGGCGGTCTCCTGGACGGGGAAGGTGAGCACCGGATGCGGACTCGCCTCGATGAACAAGGAGTGGCCATCGTCGAGCAGGGCCCGGGTGGCGGAGCGGAAATCGACGGTCGTGGCCAGATTCTCGTACCAGTACGCGGCCCCCATCACCGAGGTGTCCGGCATCGACCCACCGGCATACGCGGCGACGGAGGAATAGAACGCCACCGACGCGGGCCGCGGCCGAATCGGAGCCAGCAGCTCCAACAGCTCGTCCCTCAGCGCCGCCATATGCGGGGTGTGGGATGCATAGTCCACCGGAACCTTGCGCGCCCGGATCTCCGCACCCTCACAGTGCGCGAGAAGCTCCGCCAAAGCGTCGCCGTCCCCCGCGACAACAGTCGCCGACGGCCCGTTGACGGCCGCGACGAACACCCGCCCGTGCCACCATTCAATCAGAGCCGAAGCGTCTTCGACCGGAAGCGGCAGGGAGACCATTCCGCCATTCCCTGCGATGGCGGCAATGGTCCGGGAGCGCAACGCCACCACCCGGGCCGCATCCTCCAAGGACAGCACACCGGCAATATGCGCGGCGGCGATCTCGCCCTGCGAATGCCCCACCACAGCATCAGGCACCACACCCAAGTGCTCCCACAGGCGGGCCAGCGACACCATCACCGCCCACAAAGCAGGCTGAACCACATCCACCCGCTCCAGCCCCGGAACACCCTCAACACCCCGGAGGACATCAACCAGATTCCAGCCCGTGAACGGCTCCAACGCCACCGCACACTCGACCAGACGCTCCGCGAAGACGGGCGAGGAATCCAACAACCCCACACCCATACCCACCCACTGAGCACCCTGCCCAGGAAAGACAAAGACGGTCCGACTTGTACCACCCGGCGCCACACCCGACACCAACCGACCCGAAGGCTCACCCGCCGCCAGGGCCGTCAGAGCCTCCCGATAATCGGCGATCTCCCGGCCGATCACCACAGCTCGATGGTCGAGCATCGCTCGACCCGCCGTCAGTGCGTGTCCGATCTCGGCAGGCGCCACCCCGGGATGGCGGTCCAGATGGTCCACAAGCCGTCGGGCCTGCTCACGCAACGCCTCATCCGACTTCGCCGACACCACCCACGGCAGCACGCCGTCCGTCACCACGACCGGCTCCGGCGCCGCCGAGCCTCCGGCATCCACCGTCTCGGGTGTCTGCTCCACAATCAGATGCGCGTTGGTTCCGCTGATACCAAAGGCGGAGATCCCTGCGCGGCGCGGGCGGTCGGCCTCCGGCCAGGCCCGCTCCTCGGTCAGCAGCTCCACGCCACCCGCCGACCAGTCGACATGCGGGCTCGGCTCGTCCACATGCAAGGTTCGCGGCAGCTTCCCGTGCCGCAGCGCCATCACCATCTTGATCACACCGGCCACACCGGAGGCCGCCATGGTGTGGCCGATGTTGGTCTTGAGCGAGCCCAGCCAGAGGGGCCGGTCCTCGGGCCGGTCCTGGCCATACGTGGCGATCAACGCCTGCGCCTCGATCGGGTCTCCGAGGGTCGTGCCCGTGCCGTGCGCCTCGACGACATCGACCTCATCCGGCGTCAGCCGCGCACTGGCCAGGGCCTGCCGGATGACCCGCTCCTGAGACGGCCCGTTCGGCGCGGTCAGACCGTTGCTCGCACCGTCCTGATTGACCGCCGAACCACGCACCACCGCCAGCACCCGATGACCGTTCCTCCGCGCGTCGGAGAGCCGCTCCAGGAGCAGTACACCGACGCCCTCACCCCAGCCGGTGCCATCGGCCGCAGCGGCGAATGCCTTGATCCGGCCGTCGGGCGCCAGGCCGCGCTGACGGCTGAACTCGGTGAAGACACCGGGTGTGGCCATGACGGCCACCCCTCCGGCCATCGCGAGGGAGCACTCCCCCTGGCGTAGCGACTGCACCGCCTGATGCACCGCGACCAGGGACGACGAGCACGCCGTGTCCAGGGTGATCGCCGGGCCCTCCAGCCCGAGGAAGTAGGCCAGCCGGCCGGAGATCACACTGGCCGTCTTACCGGTCAACAGATATCCGTCCATGCCTTCGGCGGCCTGGTGCAGCGGTGATCCGTACTCCTGGTTCATGGCGCCGATGAACGCCCCGGTCCGGCTGCCGCGCAACGCGGTCGGGTCGATCCCCGCCCGCTCCACCGCCTCCCAGGCCGTCTCCAGCAGCAGCCGCTGCTGCGGATCCATCGCCGTCGCCTCACGCGGACCGATCCCGAAGAACCCCGCGTCGAACAGGGCCGCGTCCGACAGGAAGCCGCCCTCCCGGGCATAGCTCTTGCCCGGTCGATCGGGATCGGGGTCGTACAGGCCCTCCACGTCCCAGCCGCGATCGGTCGGGAACTCCGAGATCGCGTCGCCGCCGGACGACACCAGATCCCACAGCTCCTCCGGCGAGCCGACACCTCCCGGAAGCCGGCACCCCATGCCCACCACGGCGATCGGCTCGTCCCATGCCGCACCCGTCACCACGGGATCCGCGTCGGCAGTGTCGGCCGTATCGCCCAGCAACTCACCCCGCAGATAACGCGCCAGCACCACCGGAGTCGGATGGTCGAAAACCGCCGTCGCCGGTAGCCGCAGCCCAACCGCCTCCGTCAGACGATTACGCAGCTCGACCGAGGCGAGGGAGTCGAAACCCAACTCGCGGAAGGTGCTGTCGGGGCGTACCGCCGACGCCCTGGCGTGTCCCAGGACGGCCCCGGCATGAGCGCGTACGACCGCCAGCAGCTCACGCTCCGCCTCGGCCGCGGACATCCTGGTGAACCGTCGCCCGCCCGTCGATCCCGCCGCCGTACCCGCCGTGGCGGCGGTAGGCCGGGTGGTACGGGGACGGACGAGCCCGCCGAGTACGGCGGGCACCGGTCCACCGTCCCGGCCCAATCGGGCGACGTCCAGTCGCGCGGGCACCAGGGTCGGCTCGGCACGGGCGAGTGCCGCGTCGAAGAGGGCGAGACCTTGCTCCGACGTCAGCGGCGCAAGGCCCGTCCGGGCGAGCCGGGCCAGATCGGCCCGGTCCAGATCCCCCGTGAGATCGCTCCGCAGGTCCCACAGGCCCCAGGCCAGGGAGAGGGCCGGAAGCCCCCGGGCCCTGCGGTGTTCGGCCAGGGCGTCGAGGAAGACATTCGCCGCCGCGTAGTTCGCCTGTCCGGCGCCGCCCAGCGTGCCCATGACGGAGGAGAACATCACGAACGCCGACAGCTTCCGGTCCCGGGTGAGCCGGTGCAGATGCCAGGCCGCGTCCGCCTTGGGCCGCAGCACCGTATCCAGTCGCTCGGGAGTCAGGGCGGAGACCAGACCGTCGTCGAGTACGCCCGCGGTGTGGACGATCGCCGTCAGGGGATGCCCGGCGGGAATCCCGTCCAGCAGCGCGGAGAGCGCGACGGGGTCGGCGACGTCGCAGGCCACTGCCGTGGCCGTGGCCCCGAGCCCGGTCAGCTCCGCGACGAGTTCCCGTGCGCCTTCGGCGTCGGGCCCGCGTCGGCCGGCCAGCAGCAGACGCCGGGCCCCGTACGTGGCCACGAGATGACGGGCCAGCAGTCCGCCGAGTGTGCCGGTACCCCCGGTGATCAGTACCGTGCCCTCCGGATCCCCCAGCGGTGAGTCGGTGATCACGGTCTCTCCGGCGACCCGGGCCAGCCTCGGTACGAGGATCTCTCCCCCGCGCACCGCGAGCTGCGGTTCGCCGCAGGCCAGCGCGGACGGCAGGATCCGAAGGGAGGACTCGTCGCCGTCGATGTCGGCCAGGACGATCCGGTCGGGGTGTTCCGTCTGCGCGGACCGCAGCAGCCCCCAGACCGCTGCCAGGGCGAGATCGGGATCCGCCCCGGTGCCGGCGGTGACCGCGCCCCGGGTGACGACCGCGAGACGCAGTTCGGCGTATCGCTCGTCGGCCAGCCACGACCGGACCAGGAGTAGCGCCTTGGTCAACTCGGCTCGTACGGAATCGGGTTCACCACCCGAGGTGCCCTCGGCGGGCGGCGGGCAGAACAGGGCGATCTCGGGGCGCCCGCCGGGGTGGGAGTCCGGGGCGGTCGCGGCCAGCTCGGCGCCGAGGGCGGCCAGATCGGTGTACCGCCTGGTCCGGACAGTGTCCGGGACGGACGTGAGACCGAGTCCGTCTTCGCCCACCAGGGCCCATGAGCCGACCGGGCCGCCGTCGGGTTCCGGGGCCGTACGGTGGACCCATTCCAGCCGGAACAGGTCGTCGTGGTGTCCGCCCGACGTCCCGGTCAGCTTGGCCGGGTCCACGGGTCGGAGCGCCAGGGTTGCCACGGAGGCGATCAGGGCGCCTTCCGCGTCGGCGATCTCCACGCCGAACGCGCCCCGGCCCGTCGGTGTCAGCCGTACCCGGGCGTGTACGGCCCCGGTCGCGTACCACCGCACCCCCGACCATACGAACGGCAACCCCAGCGGCCCGGAGTCCGTCACAAGACCGGCGTGCAGGGACGCATCGAGCAGGGCCGGATGGATACCGAACTCCGCCGCCTCCCCCTGCCGCTCCTCCGGCAGCTCCACCTCGGCGAAGATCTCGTTCCCCCGCCGCCATACCGCCCGCACACCCCGGAAGGCGGGCCCGTACTCGTACCCCTCGTCCTCCAGGGCCGGATACAGCTCCTCACCTCTTACCGGATCCGCTCCGGCCGGGGGCCAGGCCGGCGGGACCGCCCATGCCACGGCATCGGGCGGGGTCGACATCCGGGCGGTGAGGGTGCCGGTGGCATGGCGGGTCCACGGCCGGTCACGGCCGGTGTCATCGGGCCGGGAGTGGATGCTGACAGGGCGTCGCCCGGCTTCGTCGTCGGGTTCCCCCACCTCCACCCGAATCTGGACCCCGATGGGTTCCGTCAGCACCAAGGGCTCTTCCAGCGTCAGCTCCTCCAGGGAGTCGGAGCCCACCTCGTCACCCGCCCGCAGCGCCATCTCCACCAGAGCCGCACCCGGCACCACCACCACACCGGTCACCGCGTGATCGACCAGCCATCCGTGCGAAGCCGACGACAGCCGACCCGTCAGCACCGTGACGTCCGACCCGCCCAACTCCACCGCCGCGCCCAGCAGCGGGTGTCGCAGCACCATTTGACCCACCGCGCCCGCGTCCCCCGCGCCACCCGGCCTCTCCAGCCAGAAACGCTCACGCCGGAACGGGTAGGTGGGGAGATCCACGGGGTGGGTGGTAGGGGTGGAGAAGCGGGTCCAGTCGACGGTGGTGTGGGTGTGGGTGGTGGCGAGGGATGTGAGGATCCGCTGCCAGGTGTCGTCGTCGCGGCGGAGGGTGCCGGTGACGGTGACGCCGGCCGTTCCGGCGGACTCCTCGGCGGTCTCCTGGACGGGGTGGGTGAGGACGGGGTGGGGGCTGGCCTCGATGAACAAGGTGTGGCCGTCGTCGAGCAGGGCCCGGGTGGCGGAGCGGAAGTCGACGGTGGTGGCCAGGTTTTCGTACCAGTACGCGGCCCCCATGGCCGAGGTGTCCGGCATCGACCCGCCGGCATATCCGGCGACGGAGGAGTAGAACGCCACCGACGCGGGCCGGGGCCGGACCGGGGCCAGCAGCTCCAACAGCTCGTCCCGCAGCGCCGCCATATGCGGGGTGTGGGAGGCATAGTCCACGGGAATTCGCCGCGCCCGGATGTCCACGCCTTCGCAGTGCGTCAACAACTCTTCTACGGCATCGATGTCACCGGCGACCACCGTGGCGGTGGGGCCGTTGGCAGTGGCGACGGTAAGCCGTTCGCGCCATGGCCCGATCAGGGCCGACGCCTCCGCCACGGCTAGCGGCAGGGAGACCATTCCGCCGGGTCCGGCCATGGCGGCAATGGTCCGGGAGCGCAACGCCACCACCCGGGCCGCGTCCTCCAGCGACAGCACACCGGCAATATGCGCGGCGGCAATCTCCCCCTGCGAATGCCCCACCACAGCATCCGCGGTAACCCCGAAGTGCTCCCACAACCGGGCCAGCGACACCATCACCGCCCACAAGGCGGGCTGCACCACATCCACCCGATCCAGCCCCGGAACACCCTCAACACCCCGGAGGACATCAACCAGATTCCAGCCCGTGAACGGCTCCAACGCCACCGCACACTCGCCCAGACGCTCCGCGAAAACGGGCGAGGAATCCAACAACCCCACACCCATACCCACCCACTGAGCACCCTGCCCCGGGAACACAAAAACCGTCCGCCCCGTACCACCCGGCGCCACACCCGACACCACCCCACCCGAAGGCTCACCCACCGCCAGAGCGGCCAATCCGTCCCTCAGATCCCCCGGATCCCGGCCGATCACCACGGCCCGATGATCAAGGACCGCCCGACTCGTGGCCAGAGCGTGCCCGATCTGACCAGGCGCCACCCCGGGATACCGGTCCAGGTGGTCCAGCAGCCGCCGGGCCTGCTCACGCAACGCCTCCCCCGACTTCGCCGACACCACCCACGGCAACACCCCGTCCGTCATCACCACCGGCCCGGACCCGCTCGGACCATGGACGTCCACCACCTCAGGCGCCTGCTCCACAATCAGATGCGCGTTCGTCCCACTCACACCGAACGACGACACACCCGCCCGCCGCAGACGCCCCGTCTCCGGCCACACCCGCCCCTCGGTCAACAACTCCACCGACCCCGCCGACCAGTCCACAAACGACGACGGCTCATCCACATGCAAGGTTCGCGGCAGCTTCCCGTGCCGCATCGCCATCACCATCTTGATCACACCACCCACACCAGCAGCAGCCTGCGCATGACCAATATTCGACTTCAACGACCCCAACCAGAGCGGTCGGCCCTCGGGCCGGTCCTGGCCGTACGTGGCGATCAACGCCTGCGCCTCGATCGGGTCACCGAGCGCCGTACCCGTACCGTGCGCCTCGACGACATCCACATCTCGCGGAGTGAGCCCGGCGCCCTTGAGTGCCCGACGGATCACCTGTTCCTGGGAGAGGCCGTTGGGTGCGGTCAGCCCATTACTCGCGCCGTCCTGATTGACCGCCGAACCACGGACCACCGCCAGCACCCGATGGCCATTCCTCCGCGCATCGGAGAGCCGCTCCAACAACAACAGCCCCACACCCTCCGCCCACCCGGTGCCGTCGGCGGCCTCCGCGAACGCCTTGCACCGACCGTCGGCCGACAAACCCCGCTGACGGCTGAACTCCACGAACATGCCCGGTGTCGCCATCACGGCGGCACCGCCGGCCAGGGCGAGATCGCACTCGCCGTCGCGGAGCGCCTGGACCGCCATATGCGTCGCGACCAATGACGACGAACACGCGGTGTCGACCGTCACCGCGGGGCCCTGGAGACCGAGGACGAACGAGACCCGGCCCGATGCGACGCTCGCGGTGTTGCCGGTCAGCCGATAGCCGTCGTATCCGGCGGCACCGTCGTGCAGCGGGGGGCCGTAGTCCTGGGTCATCGCGCCGATGAACACCCCGGTCTGGCTGCCGCGCAACGAGGTGGGGTCGATCCCCGCCCGCTCCACCGCCTCCCAGGCCGTCTCCAGCAGCAGCCGCTGCTGCGGATCCATCGCCGTCGCCTCACGCGGACCGATCCCGAAGAACCCCGCGTCGAACTCGGCCGCCCCGGTCAGAAAGCCGCCCTTGGTGACATACGACGTACCGGGCCGCTCCGGATCCGGGGCGTACAGACCCTCCACGTCCCAGCCCCGGTCCGCGGGGAAGTCGGTGATGGCGTCGACACCCCGGTCGACAAGGCGCCACAGGTCCTCCGGGCTGCGGACACCGCCCGGGTAGCGACATGACATACCGACGATCGCGATGGGTTCGCGGGCGGACTCCTCCAGCTCGCGCACCCTGCCACGCAGGGCCCGCGCGTCGTCGACGGCGCGTCGCAAGTAGGACCGGAGCTTGTCGACGTCCTCCACCAGGGCCTCCCCAACAATTGCTCGGACGAACGAATGGCGCTATACGTAACCGCGGTCGATCAACTCGTACAATTCATCGTCACTCCGGCTTTCCCGACCGGCTTCGGCCTCCTGCTCCGACGGGTCGGGCTCCTCCGGGACGAGCAGGGAGAAGAGGTGCCGGCCGAGGGCCCGCGGTGTGGGATGGGTGAAGGCGACGGTGGCCGGGAGCCGTACACCCGCGGCGGCCGTGAGCCGGTTGCGCAGCCGTACGGCCGTCGAGGAGTCGAATCCCAGCTCCTTGAAGGTCCGGTCCGACCGTGCGGCGAGGTCGGCGCCGGTCAGCCGGGTGTCCCCGGTGCTCAGTACGGCTGCCGCCTCGGCGCAGACGAGATCGAGGACCGTCGCCTCCGAAGGGCGCTCCACCGCCCCGGACCCGCCGGTCTCGGGCATCCCGGATGTCCCGGATGTCCCGGGCGTGGCGGTGTCGTCGGGCGCCGTCAGCCAGTGGCGCTGCCGCTGGAACGCGTAGGTCGGCAGCCCGACCCGGCGCGGCCGGTCCCCGGCGTAGACCGCCTCCCAGTTCACCGGTACGCCCCGGACATGGAGTTCGGCCAGCGATTGCAGGATCCGGTCGGCACCGCCGTCGTTCTTGTCCAGGGTGCCCACGATCAGCGGCCCGGCGTCCAGCGCGTCTGCGGTCTCCGCCATCGCCACCGTGAGTACGGGATGCGGGCTGACTTCCACGAACACGCCGCCCCGGTCGCGCATCAGCCGTTCGACGACCTCGCCGAAGCGCACGGTCGAGCGCAGATTGTCGTACCAGTAGGCGCCGTCGAGCCGGTCCGCGTCGAGCGGACCCCCGGTGACCGTGGAATGGAACTCCACGGCCACCCGCCGCGGTGACACATCGCCGACCGCCTCGATCACCCGGTCCCGGATGCGTTCGACGTGAGGGGAGTGGGAGGCGTAGTCGATCCTGACCCGGCGGGTCCGGACTCCGGCCCCCTCCGCCATGGCGGCGAACCGGTCCAGCGCGTCCAGGTCCCCCGCGATCACCACGGATCCCGGGCCGTTGACCGCGGCCACGGTGAGCCGGCCGGGCCACTCGCCCAGGCGGTCATCGACCCACTCCCGGGGCGCGGAGACCGCGTGCAGTCCGCCGATACCGGCCAGTTCGGTCAGGGCCCGGCTTCGGAGGGCGACGATCCGCGCCGCGTCGTCCAGGGAGAGGGCGCCCGCCGCGCAGGCCGCGGCGATCTCGCCCTGGGAGTGCCCCACCACGGCGTCGGGGACCACTCCCAGCGACCGCCAAACCCGTGACAGGGAGACCATCATCGCGAACAGGGCGGGCTGGACCACGGCGTCCCCCTGGTCGAGGGAGGGCGCCGAAGGTGCGTCCGTCACCAGATCCAGCAGCGACCAGTCCAGCCAGGGCTCCAGGGCCCGCGCGCAGTCGTCGATACTCCGGGCGAAGGGGGCCGACTCGGCGTAGAGCCGTCGTCCCATGCCCAGCCACTGCGAACCCTGGCCGGGAAAGACGAAGACGACCGGGCCCACCGGCCCCTCGGCGGTCCCCCGCACCACCCGGGGCGTGTTCTCGCCCGCGGCGACGGCGTCGAGCCCGGCCAGGGTCTCCGCGCGGTCGCCGCCCAGAACGATCGCGCGGTGTTCGAAGAGCGACCGGGTCGCGACGAGGGAGTGCCCCACATCGACCGCGGAGAGCGATGGGTCCGCGGCCACCAGCGCGCGCAACCGGGCCGCCTGCGCTCGCAGGGCCGGCTCGGATCGTGCCGACAGGACCCAGGGCGCGGGAGCGTTGCCCGGTGGGGCGGTACGGGGCGCGGTGGCCCCGCCGTCGACTGCCCCGGCCCGGCCGTCGGCCGTATCGGATCGGCCGTCGGGGGCCCCGGCCCGGCCGTCGGGGGCTTGTTCGAGGATCATATGGGCGTTGGTGCCGCCCATGCCGAAGGCCGACACCCCGGCCCTTCGGGGTCTGCCGCCGGGCGGGTCGGGCCAGGGCCGGGCGGTGCGGTGGACCTCGAAGTCCCGTGCGAAGTCCGGGACCGCGGGGTTCGGCGACCGGAAGTTCAGGGTGGGGACCAGCCGGGCGCGGTCGACACAGAGCGCCGCCTTCACAAAGCCGGCGATGCCCGCCGCGGGCTCCAGATGTCCGATGTTGGTCTTGACCGAGCCGATCGCCAGGGGGCGGCTCCGGCCGGTCCGCCGGAGGATCTCGCGCAGACCGGCGAGCTCCGCGGGGTCGCCGAGCCGGGTACCGGTGCCGTGGGCCTCGATGTAGTCGATGTCATCGAACGGGACGGCGGCGTCGTCGAGGGCGGCCTGTACGGTCGCCGTCTGCGCACCGGGGCTGGGGTCCGGCATCCGGGACGAGGCTCCTCCGCTGCCGGTGCTCCAGCCGCGGACCACGGCGTGGATACGGTCGCCGTCGGCGACGGCCCGGTCGAGCCGTTTCAGCAGGACGAACGCCCCGCCCTCGCCCCGGACGAAGCCGCTCGCCCGGGCGTCGAAGGTGTAGCAGCGGCCGTCGGGTGACAGGGCGCCCAGATTCGCCATGGGGAGGCCCGCTTCCGGGTCGACGATCAGGTTGACCCCGCCCGCGAGCGCCGTATCGACCGCGCCGCCGCGGATCCTGTCGCAGGCCAGCGCCAGCGCCACCAAGGACGATGACTGGCCGGTGTCCGCGCAGAGGCTCGTCCCGCGGAGGTCGAGGAGGTACGAGATCCGGTTCGCGATCAGGGCGCCGCCGGAGCCCAGTGCGGCGTAGTGGTCGTCCCGGTCGCTGCCGGAGTCTCTGCGCAGCAGCTCGTATCCGGAGGGCGCGGCGCCGACCACGACATCGATCCGGCGGCCCGCGAGCGAGTCGGCGGCGATCCTGGCGTCCTCCACGGCCTCCCAGGCGAGCTCCAGGCCCAGCCGCTGAACGGGGTCCATGGCGGCGGCTTCCACCGGTCCGATGTCGAAGAACGCGGCGTCGAAGCCGTCGACAGTGTCGAAGAAGGAGCCGTGGCCGACGGTGGCGGCGTCCGGGTGGGGCGGGCGGGGCGGCCGGCCCGCGGGGGCCGCCCGCCGCGCGGGGAAGGTGCCGACGGTCGACCGGCCTTCGAGCAGGAGCCGCCAGTACGCCTCCAGGTCGGGTACGCCGGGGAACCGGCACGACATCCCGATCACGGCGATATCGGTGGCTGCGCCACTCATCTCTGTCCCTTCCGGTTCCGTCCGTGTCCGGGGCGCGTGGGCGGTGCCGCGCTCACCGCCAGGAGGCGAGCAGCCTCAGCAGTCCGCCCGGCGCGTTCATGAAGTCGTGGTGTCCGCCGTCGATGATGTGGAACTCGACGGATTCGGCGTACCGGCGCCAGCCCTGGAGCTGGTCGAGGCTCACATCGGGGTCGTCGCGCCAGTGCAGGACGACGACGGGGCAGCCCACGGCGACCGGTGCGGTCCGCCGGTAGGCGCGGGCGGCGGCGAGATCGCGGCGGAGTACGGCCATGCCCAGGTCGATCATGTCCGGCCGGGGGGTGATGCCCCGGCCGCGGACGACCGATTCCAGTTCGGCCCTGAGCTCGTCGTCGGTCATGGTGAGCATGCGGTCGGACGAGGCGTCGTGCGGTGCGGGCTGGCCCGAGACGAAGAGGCGCTCCGGTCGGGGCAGGCCCTGTTCGGTGAGCCGCAGCGCGGTCTCGAAGGCGGGCAGCGCACCCGCGCAGTGGCCGAAGAACGCGAAGGGCCGGTCGAGTCGGGGGGCGAGGTGCCCGGTCAGCTCGGCGGCCAGGTTCTCGTAGGTTCCGTAGTGGGGTTCCGCCAGCCGGTTCTCCCGGCCGGGGAACTGTAGCGGGCAGACCTCGGCGTCGGCGACGGCGGCGGGCCAGGCGCTGAAGGCGGAGGCCCCGGAGCCGGAGTAGGGGAAGCAGAAGAGGCGGGCCGGATGGCCGGTGGGGCGCGGCCGGACGAACCACGGCGACGGGGTGCCGGCGGCTCCGGCAGGTCCGGTGACTCCGGCGGGTCCGGCGGGTCCGGCAGGTCCGGCGGGTCCGGCGGTCATGGTGCCGTCCGGTTCCGGGCCACGACGGGGAGATGGGTCATTCCGGCGATGAAGTAGGAGCGCAGATGCTCCGGTTCGCCGGCGAGTTCGAAGGTGCCGGTGTGCCGGAGCAGCTCTTCGAAGAAGATCCGCAGGGTCAGCCGGGCCAGGGGGGCGCCGACGCAGTAGTGCGGTCCGAAGCCGAAGGCGATCTGCGCCTTCGCGTTCCGGGTGAGGTCGAAGGTGTGGGGGTCGGGGAAGCGGGAGGCGTCGCGGTTGGCCGAGCCGATCCAGGCGACGACCGCGCCCCGGGCGGGGATCGTACCGCCGCCGATCCGGGTGTCGCGCACCGCGTACCGCATGAAGTTGCAGGCGGCCGAGGTCCAGCGGAGGCCCTCTTCGACCAGGTCGGGGACGAGCGACGGGTCGGCCCGGGCCTTCTCGAACTGGTCGGGGCGCTCGATGAGGGCGAGTACCGTGCCGGAGACGGTGTGCGGGGTCGTCACATTGGCACCCAGCAGGATGCTGTAGCCGTCGAGGGCGATCTCCTCGTCGGTGAGCGGCGCGTCGCCGGCGCGTGCGGTCAGCAGATGGTCGAGCAGGCTTCCGTCGGCGCCGCCTTCGGCCCGGCGCCGTTCGACCCACGCGGTGACATAGGTGACCAGTTCGTGGTGGGCGATGGCGAGGGTCGCGGCCTCGCCGCCGAGCCGGAAGTGCGGGTCGGAGGGTGCCGTCACCATCGCGGTGAGCCGGACCAGTTCGTCCCAGTCCCGTTCGGGGATGCCCAGGAGGGGGCCGGTGACGACGGCCGGGAGGAGAAGTGCCCGTTCGGCGAGGTCGAAGGGTTCTCCGTCGAAGGCCGGTGCGAGGAAGCGGACGACGGCCTGCCGGATCCGGTCCTCCCAAGGGGCGATCGCGCGGGCGGTGAGATACCGGCCGATGGCCCGGCGGACCTGGGTGTGTCGCGGCGGGTCGGTGGAGGTCATCAGGGTGCCCGCGGCGACGTCGTCGGTGCCGAGGTGGGTGACGACCGTGCCGCGTTCGGAGGTGAACTCCCGGTGGTCCCCGAGTACCCGGCAGACGTCGTCGTAGCGGGTCACCGACCAGAACTCGCGGCCGTCCGGCAGGACCTGGTGGTGCAGGGGTGCCCGGAGCCGCATGGCGTCCCAGACCGGATGGGGGTCGCCGTGGGTGTAGAGGTCCAGGTCGAAGAGGTCGATCCGGTCGAGGTCGAGGCCGGGGGCGGGTGGGCCGGGGGTGAGTCTCATGTGCGGGTCCTCCCCCGCTCGATCAGATCGGCGACCCGGGCCGGGGTCTGGGCCAGATAGAAGTCGCGTACGGACAGTTCGACGCCGTAGTCCCGGGTCACCCGCTCGATGATTTTGATTCCGATCAGTGAATTGCCGCCGAGTGCGAAGAAATCGTCGTCCGTGCCGACTTCACGGGCGTCGAGGTACTCGCCCCACAACGCCGCTATCTCCTGCCCGAGTGACATCGCCAGTCCTGTCCTTTCTCCGCCGAACGGGAATTCATGTCCCGGCCGTCGCCGGGACCTTCGCACTCGGCCGATTCGACGGTTTCCGGCATCGGCGGACCGGGCGGGCCATCAGTGGACCGGCAAGCCGGAACGGTGAGGTCATCGGCCCTGGACCGACGACGGTACAGCGATATCCGTTTCCGCATCCTTTTCCGCGGTCTTCGTCACGCCAACGTAAATGGCCGGGGAAACTCAGTGCAAGGGATACCGGTACGGATCCCGGGCCCGGTGGCGCTGTCCCGCTGACGGGACAGCGCCGTGGCCGGGGCGCCGCGGCCGGGGCGCGGGGGCGGGGCGCCGTGGCCGAGGCGCAGTGGCCAGGGCGCCGTGGCGTCATCCGGGGGCGGACTCCGCCGCGATCACATCGAGCACGTCGCGGCCCCGGTCGACCAGATACATATGATCGCCGGGCAGCTCCCGGTAGCGGAAGCCGGCCGTGGTCGCGTCCCGCCACTGGCGCGCCTCGTCGGCGGTCACCAGCCCGTCGGAGGCGCCGCGGAGCGAGCAGATCGGTACCGGTACGGGTTCGCCGGAGTCGGGGACGTAGTTCTCGTGCATCTCGCAGTCGGCCCGCAGTACGGGCAGTATCAGCTCCCGCATCTCCGGATGGTCCAGGGCCGCGTGCCGGAATCCGGCGAACTCCTCGACCCGGGCCAGGAACTCCTCGTCGGGGAGGCCGGTGGCCCGTCGCTCGCGCTGGGTCCACGGCCCCGGCGAACCGCTGACGACCAGGAGTTCGATCCGGATCCCGCGGGCGCTCAGCAGACGGGTCAGCTCAAAGGCGAGTACCGCGCCGAGGCTGTGCCCGAACAGTACGGCCCCGGCCCCCTCGCCCAGGGTCGCGGCGATACCGGCGGCCTCCGCCCCGGCGGCCTCGGTGGCCTTCCGGTAGGGGGTCTCCAGCATCCGCCGCTCCCGGCCGGGCAGTTCGAACGGCACCACCCGCCACCGGCCGGCGGACCACGCCCGCCAGGGGTGGAAGAACGACGCGCCCGCCCCGGCGAACGGTACGCAGAGCAGCGCCGTCCGATCCGCCGATGGGATTTCAGGGTTCTCCCGTCCGGTCATGTCCCCAGCTTCCGGTTGACGACCTCCATGATTTCGGCCACGGGTCCCGGCATATGGAGTTCATGATGGACGGCGCGTACATCGTGGACCTCGATGATGCCTCCGACATACGGCCGCCACAGATGCGCATAGGTGTTCTCCTCCAGTGTGGCATTGAAGAAGAGCACATCGCCCCGGTAGACCGGCGATTCAAAGTCGGACATGATGGCGGCGTTGTTGGCCAGGATTCTCGACATGGTGTCGACCAGTTGTTTCCGGTTCTCGGTACCCATGTACTCGCCGAAGTGTTCTTCGAGTTCTTCCCGGTAGTCCGAGACCGTTCTTCCGGTATGGATCTTTCTGAAGTATTCTCCGCCCGGCTGGGAGTCCAGTACGGCCACGAAGGAGATCTCGCGCCCCCGCCGGTCGATGGCCTCGGCGACGGCCTGGACGACCGTACCGCCGTAGGACCAGCCGACCAGATGGAACGGCCCGTCGGGCTGGATCTTCACCATCTCGTCGACGTAGTCCTCGATCATCTCCGGTACCGACGCCGCCAGGGCGTCCACACCGTTCCAGCCGCGGGACTGCAGCGTGTAGGCCGCCCGGTCCCGGACGTGCAGCACAAAGCTGAAGAAGGCCCAGCCGAGTCCGCCTCCCCCGTGGAGGAACCACAGCGGTTCCTTGCCCGTACCGGGGTCGTTGTTCAGCGGCAGGACGACCGCGAACGGGTCGGAGAGCTGCTCGGGTGTGCTGATGAGCATCAGCGCGGACAGCTCGGCCACCGTGGGGTACTTGATGATCGTCCGCAGGGGCAGGTCCAGATCGAACTCGTCGGCGATCCGGGCGCTGAGCCGTGTGGCCAGCAGGGAGTGCCCGCCCAGCTCGAAGAAGTCGTCGTCGATCCCGACGCTCTCGACATCGAGCAGCTCACGGAAGAGGGCGCACATCTTCTCCTCGTGCGAGTTGCGGGGCCCCCGGCCGGTCCCGGTACCGGTACCGGTCTCCTCGGCCGGCAGGGCGCCCGGGTCGGGCTCGCCGGCCGGGGTGAGCGGCAGCTCCCGCAGCGGGATCAGCACCGAAGGCACCATGGGTTCGGGGAGGTGGTCCCGCAGGTGGCCGGGGAGTTCGGCGAGGAGCGTCCGGGTTGCGGCGTCGTCCGCCGCGTCCCCGGGGACGGGGTCGGGACTGGGGCCGGGGACGGGCACGGGCACGGACCCGGGGACGACATAGGCCACGACGCGCCCTGCGCCGTCCCGGTCCTCCCGTACGACGGCCGCCGCCCGGGCCACCCCGGGGTGTGCGGTCAGGGCCCTCTCGATTTCCCCCGGCTCGATCCGGAAGCCCTGGATCCGGCGTTGCCGGTCCGTCCGACCCAGATGTTCGAGCCGACCGCCGGCGTCCCAACGCACCAGGTCTCCGGTGCGGTACATCCGGGCGCCCGGCGGTCCGAACGGGCAGGCCGGATAGCGCTCGGCGGTCGGCCCCGGCCGGCCGTGGTAGCCGCGGCCCACCCCGGCACCGGCGACGTACAGCTCACCGGGCACCCCGCGCGGTACCGGACGCAGCCGTCCGTCGAGCACATAGACCCGGGTGTTCCCGGCCGGGGTCCCGATCGGGGTCCCGGCCCCCACCTTCAGCCGCGCCCCGGCGCACCAGCCCGCCGTCTCGGCCGGGCCGTGGACCCGGTGCACCTCGGCGGCCTGTTTCGTCAGGGTCCTCGCCAGCCCGGCCGGCAGGGTGTCGTCCCCGATGACGATCCGCAGATCCTTCGCGGCATGCGGTTCGTGGCGCAGCAGGGTCCGCCAGAAGGCGGTGGTCGCCCGGACCGCGGTCACCCGGTGGCGGCGGATCAGGGCCGCCGCCGCGGCGGGATCGGTGAGCGTGGCCCGGTCCGCCAGGACGACGGTCGCGCCGGTGAGCAGGGGCAGATACAGCTCGGTCTCGGCGGTGTCGGACGCCGCCGTCGTCCCGAAGAGCATCCGGTCCCCGGGCGCCAGCGGGAACCGGCGGGCCGTGGTCGCCAGGAAGTTCGCCACCGCGCCACGGGTGACCACCACGCCCCTCGGTGTCCCGTCGGGGCCCGGGACATAGCCGATGTACTGGGCGTTCCCGGGGCGGACCGCGGGCTCCGGTGCCGTGTCCGGATACCCCGCGAGGTCGGCGCCGCCGAGGGTGGCGGCGTCCAGTTCGACGCGGGTGTCCGCGTCGTGGTTCAGTGCTGCGGTCCGGTGGGGCGGATCGTCCGGGTCCATCGGTACGGCGGTTCCCCCGGCCTTCACCACCGCGAGCAGCGCCACCACCAGCTCCACGGTCCGGGGCAGCCGTACCGCGACCCGGGTCTCCGCGGTGACGCCCCGTTCGGCCAGCCAGTGCGCCAGCCGATTGGACCGGGTGTCCAGTTCCCGGTAGGTGAGGGAGTCGTCCCCGGCGATGACGGCGGGCGCGTCGGGGGCCGTCGCGGCCCGGTCCCGTACGGCCTCGGTGAGGGCATCGTCCGGGACGGGCTCGGCGGTGCCGTTCGCCTCCTCCAGCAGCTGCCGACGCTCGCCGGGGAGGAGGATGTCGGCGTCCCCGGCGCGCAGTCCCGGCTCGGCGGCGATCCCGGTCAGGACCCGGACGAACCTGGCGGCGACGGCCTCGACCGTCTCCCGGTCGAACAGATCGGTCGCGTACAGGACGTCGCCCCGGAGCGCACCCGAACCGTCCGCGGCCAGATTGAAGAACAGATCGACCTTGGAGGCCGTCGGGGCGGCCGGTTCGACCTCCAGGGTGAGCCCGGCGAGTTCCAGCTCCGGCCGGGCGTAGTTCTGCAGCCCGAGCATCACCTGGAAGAGCGGTTGGTACGCGGCGGAGCGCACCGGGTTGATCGCCTCGACCAGCAGATCGAACGGGACGTCCTGGTGTTCGTAGGCCGCGAGTGCCTTGTTCCTGACCTGGGCGAGCAGTTCGGTGAAGGCGGGGTCGCCGGCGAGTCCGATCCGCAGGACCTGGGTGTTGACGAAGAAGCCGACCAGATCGGCGAGCGCCTCGTCGGTGCGCCCGGCGATGGAGCTGCCGATCGTCACATCGTCCCCGGCGCCGAGCTTGCGCAGCAGCACGGCCAGCGCGGCGTGCAGCACCATGGACAGGGTCGCCCCGCGTTCGTCGGCCAGCCGCTGGAGTGCGGCCGTCACCGCGGGCTCCACCACGAGGTCGACCGTGGCGCCCCGCCCGCTGGACTCCGCGGGCCTGGGGCGGTCCAGGGGCAGATTCAGCGGCTGCGGCACATCGGCGAGTTCCTCGCGCCAGTAGCGGATCTGGGTGGCGGCGAGGCTCTCCGGGTCGGTGCTGTCGCCGAGTACCTCGCGCTGCCACATCGTGTAGTCCTTGTACTGCACGGGCAGCGGCTCCCACCGCGGGGCCCGGCCTTCGCGGCGCGCGGTGTAGGCGGTCGCGAGATCGCGGGCGAGCGGGGCGCCGGACGCGCCGTCCGTGGCGATGTGGTGGACGACGAGGACGAGGACGTGCTCCCGGGGCGAACAGCGGAACAGGCTCGCCCGGACCGGGGGTTCGGCGGCCAGATCGAAGCGGTACGCGACGGCGTCGGCGACCGCGCCCGCCACGTCGCCGGGCGCGATATCGGTCAGCGGCACATCGGGCGCGCCCTCGGCCGTCGGCAGGATCCGCTGGTGGAGTGTGCCGTCGTCGGTCGTGCCGTAGACGGTGCGGAGGATCTCGTGCCGGTCGACCACATCGCGGATCGCCGCAGTGAGCGCGGCCCGGTCCAGGGGGCCGGTGAGCCGGAACGCGGCGGGCATGTTCCAGTTCTCCGACCCGCCCTCCATCTGGTGCAGTAGCCACATACGGCGCTGTGCGTACGAAAGCGGAATCATCGCCTCTACTCCTCTGCGAACATCTTGCGCAGGCCGGGCCGGCGGGGGGCGGCCGACTCCTCGGTCCACGCGGCGAGCGCGGCCACGGTCGGCAGGTCGAAGACCTTGCGGATGGGGATCTCGATCGCCAGCTCGGCCCGAGCCCGGCTGATCAGCCGGGTGGCGAGCAGGGAGTGCCCGCCGAGGGCGAAGAAGCCGTCGTCGGCACCGACCCGGTCCACTCCGAGTACCTCGGCGAAGAGTGCGGTCAGGACCTCCTCCCGGGGGGTGCCGGGGGCCCGGTAGGCGGTACCGGTGTACTCCGGCTCGGGCAACGCGGCCCGGTCCAGTTTGCCGTTGGGGGCGAGTGGCAGCCGGTCGAGCAGGACGACGGCGGAGGGCACCATGAAGTCGGGCAGTCTCGCCGCGACGAAGGCGCGCAGTTCCGCCGGTCCCGCGCCGGCCGCCGTACCCGTTTCAGGGCCGGTACGGGTCTCCGTCCGGGTCTCCGTTCCGGTCTCCTCCGTCCCGGTGGCGGGATCCGCGGGCACGGCATAGGCGATCAGCCGGGTGCCGGTGCCGTCGCCGGGTGCGGTACGGGCGATGACGGCGGCCCTGGCGATCCCGGGGTGCGCGGTGAGCGCGGCCTCGACCTCGGCGGGTTCGACCCGGAATCCGCGGATCTTGATCTGCGCGTCCCCCCGCCCGGTGTACTCCAGTTCGCCGTCGGCGTTGACCCGGGCCAGATCGCCGGTGCGGTACATCCGGGCTCCGGCCGGGCCGAAGGGGTCGGCGACGAAGCGTTCGGCGGTCGGGGCCGACCGGTCCTGGTAGCCGCGGCCCACGTTCCCGCCGACGTACAGCTCACCGACGGCGCCCGGTGGGACGGGGACCAGGCCGGGGCCGAGGACATAGGTCCGCATATTGCCGAGCGGGGTGCCGACGGGTACACCGCCGGGCCGGTCCCGCGGTTCGCCGTCGACGGTGTGGGTGGTGGCGTAGAACGACTCGCTCTGTCCGTAGGCGTTGACGATCCGTACGCCGGGGAAGGCGGCCCGGACCCGTTCGACCAGCGCCGGGGGCAGGGCCTCACCGGCGAAGACCACCGTCCCCACCCGCGTACGGTCCGAGATGTCGTCGACGAGTTCGGCGAAGGCGGACGGCACGGTGGAGATCACATCGCCGCTCCAGCCCTGCCGGCCGCCGAGGACCAGGACGTCCTGGACCAGTTCCACGGTGCCGCCGGTGGCGAGGGTCGTGAAGATCTCGAAGACCGAGACGTCGAAGTTGACCGAGGTGCCCGCGAGCAGCCGGTCGCCGGGTGCCATGTCCAGCCGGGAGGCGAGCCGCAGTACGCCGTTGACCACATTGGCGTGGGTGATGGCGACGCCTTTGGGCCGCCCCGTGGAGCCGGAGGTGTACATCACATAGGCGAGCTGTCCGGGGTGGGGCGGGCGGCGGGGGCCGCCGGTGTCCCCGGCCGGGCCGAGGGTGTCGAGGTGGACGTCCGGCGCGTCGTGCTCCGGCAGCAGCCGGGCCGTCGCGGAGTCGGTGAGGACGAGGCACGGCCGGGCCTCGGCCAGGACATCGGCCGTACGGTGGCCGGGGTAGCCGGGGTCGACGGGCAGATAGGCGCCGCCCGCCTTCACCACCGCCAGCAGGGCCACCACCAGCTCGGCCGTCCTCGGCAGGGAGACCGCTACCAGTGACTCCGGTCCCACCCCGAGTCCGGTCAGGGCGCGGGCCAGCCGGTCCGCCCGGGCGTCCAGTTCGCGGTAGGTGACCGTCTCGGCTCCGGCGACCAGGGCGATCGCGTCCGGGGTCCGGGCCGCCTGGGCCTCGACGAGCCCGTCGACCGTGGTGTCCGGGGTGGGGGCGGCCGTGTCGTTGAGGCGGACCAGCAGCCGGTGGCGTTCGGCCGGGTCGAGGAGGTCGAACCGGCCGACCGGCTGGTCGGGGGCGGCCGCGAGCTGTTCCAGGATGCGTACGAACCGTTCCGCGTACGCCTCCACGGTCGCGTGGTCGAAGGCGCCGGGCGCGTACTGGAGCAGGAAGTGGAGATGCGGATCGGCGGCCGCCATCAGGGCCAGCGGATAGTGGGTGCCGTTGGAGGGGCGCAGGCCGGTGAAGGCGATACCGTCCGCGGCCGCGCCGGCGGCGCCGATGCCCTCGCGGTCGACCGGGTAGGACTCGAAGACGACCAGGGTATCGAAGAGGCTCTGGCGGCCCGCCGCCCGCTGGATCTCGGTGAGCCCGTAGTAGTGGTGTTCCTGGAGTCCGGCCTGGCGGCGCTGGAGGCGGCCGGCCAGTTCGGCGAAGGTGTCGCCGGGCGCGTACTCCACCCGTACGGGAAGGGTGTTGATGAACATCCCGACCATCGACTCGACGTCGGGGACGGCGGGCGGGCGGCCGGAGACTGTGGCGCCGAACACCACGTCCCGGCTGCCGGTGAGCTGGCCGAGCAGGAGTGCCCAGGCGCCCTGGACCAGGGTGTTGACGGTGATGCCCCGGTCGGCGGCGTACCGGTTGAGGGTGCCGGACAGTGCGTGCGGCAGCTCGATCTCGACCTGGTCGAGGCCGTGGCCGTCGCCGGTTCCCGGGGCGAGCGGGGCCGGTTCGGCGACTCCGGCCAGTTCGGCCGCCCAGGCCCGGGCCGACGCGTCCTGGTCCTGCCGGGCCCGCCAGGCGAGGAAGTCGCCGAAGCCGCGGGTGGCGGGCAGTCCGGTGGCGTCGCCGTGGGAGGCGTAGAGCAGCAGGAGGTCCCGCATCAGCAGGGGCGACGACCAGCCGTCGGAGAGGGTGTGGTGGACGGTGAGGACGAGTTCGGCCCGGCCGGGTTCGGGCACCACGAGGGCGAGCCGGACGAGCGGCGGTACGGCGGGGTCGAAGTGGGCGGCGCGGTCCTCGGTGAGGAACCGTTCGAAGAGTTCGGTGCGGTCGGCTTCGCCGTGTCCGGTGAGATCGAGATACCGCCAGGGCAGGGTCACCCCGCCCGCCGGGATCAGCTGGACGACATCGCCGCCCGCCCGGTCGGCGAAGGCCGCCCGGAGGTTGTCGTGCCGCTCCAGCAGGGCCTGGCCGGCCCGCCGCATCCGCTCCGGGTCGACGGTGCCGGAGAGCTGGAAGACGAGTTGGACGTGGTAGGCGTCGAAGCCGGATCCGGCCAGCATCGAGTGGAAGAGGATCCCGGACTGGGCCGGGGTCACCGGCCAGATCTCGGCCAGCGGGCCGTACCGCTCCTCCCAGGTGTCGATCTCCGGCTGGCCCACCGGGACCAAGGGCGCGTCCGCGGGGGTCAGTCCCCCGGCGTCGGGGGTTGCGGCGTGCCGGGCCAGGGCGGTCAGGGCCCGGACCCACAGCTCCGCCAGTTCGGTCACGTCGTCCCGGGTGAGCACCCCGGTGGCGTAGCCGAACCAGGCGGTCAGCTCGTCGCCTTCGCCGGTGTCGGCGGCCACCGCGTTGATCTCCAGTGCCGACAGTACGGGCAGGTCCGCGTCGGGCGCGGCGATCAGTTCCGGGCCCGCGAGGTCCGGTGCCCAGCCGAGGCCGCGGAGCTCCTCGGGGATGTCGGCGCCGGACGCCCGGCCGAGGTAGTTGAAGCCGATCTGCGGTTCCGGCTCCCCGGCCAGGACGGCGGCGGTCTCCGGGTTGAGCCGGCGGAGCAGGCCGTAGCCGATCCCGCTGCCGGGCACGGCCCGCAGCTGCTCCTTGACGGCCTTGACCGCCCGGCCCGCGGCCGGTCCGCCGTCGAGCGCGGCGGCCGGGTCGATACCGGTGACGTCCAGCCGTACCGGGTACATCGCGGTGAACCAGCCGGCCGTGTGCGACAGATCGGCGCCGGGGACGGCGTCCTCGTCCCGGCCGTGTCCCTCCAGCCGGATCAGGGCCGGGGCGTCGGGGATGCCCCGGGCGCGGCGCCACTGGGCGAGGGCCAGGGCCAGGGCGGTCAGCAGTCCGTCGTCGGGACGGCCGCGGAAGACGGCGGGCAGGGTGTTCAGTACGGTTCTGGTCACGTCGGCCGGTACCCGGACCCGTACGGTGTCCGCGGTGGCGGCGACGTCCCGCGCCGGGTCGAGCGGCCGGGTGCCGAGTACGGGTTCGCCGGTCCGCAGGATCTTCTGCCATCCGGGCAGTTGCGCCGTCAGCTCCGGGGTCGGGGCGGCCTCGGCCAGGGCGTGCGCCCAGCGGCGGAACGAGGTGCCGGGCCCGGTCGCCGGTGCCGGGGGACGGCCGTCGCGGATCCGCTGCCAGGCGGCGACGAGGTCCGGGATCAGGATCCGCCACGACACGCCGTCGACGACGAGGTGGTGCAGCACGATCAGCAGCCGGTCGGGGCCGGTGGCGGAGGTGAGGTGGACGAATTGCGCCATCACGCCGGTATCCGGGTCCAGCCGGTCCGCGGCGGCGTCCAGTTCGGCCTGGACGTCGGTGCCGTCGTACGGGACCTCGCGCAGCAGGGTGTGGGCGGTCGTGCCGCCGGGCGGTTCGATCCACCAGCCGGGCCGTTCCCGGTCGAGCCGGGAGCGGAGGACGTCGTGCCGGTCCAGCAGGGTCTGTACGGTGGCCAGGAGTCCGGCCCGGTCGATGTCGTCGGGCAGGGTCAGCAGTCCGGACATGCAGAGTCTGCCGATCCCGCCGCCGAGGCCGAGGACATGGCTCGCCGTCGGCAGCAGGGGCGCCCATCCGGTGCCGCCGCCCGGCAGCTCCGCCAGGACGGGGCGTTCCGCCGCGCGGACCTGGGCGACCTCGGCGAGCCGGGCGACCGTCCGGTGTTCGAAGATCTCCCGGGTGCTGACCTCGATGCCGCGGGCCCTGGCCCGGGCGACGACCTGGATGGAGCGGATGCTGTCGCCGCCGGCGGCGAAGAAGTCGTTGTCGATACCGACGCTCTCCATGCCGAGCACCTCGGCGAAGAGGGCGCTCAGGGTCTCCTCCCGCCAGTCGCGCGGGGCCCGGCCGGTCGACGCCCCGGTGAGGTCGGGTGCGGGCAGGGCCCGGTGGTTGAGCTTTCCGTTGGGGGTGAGCGGCAGCTCCGCGAGCGGTACCAGCGCGGCGGGGACCATGTAGTCGGGGAGCCTGGCCCGCAGATGGGCAGAGATCTCGCCGAGCAGCGGGCCGATCGACCGGGCGAGTACGGGGGCGTTGGCGCGGGGCCGCCCGGGCGGGCCGCCGGGGACGTAACTGTTGGAGACCTGTCGCGGTTCGGGCAGCAGTACGGCGTCGTAGCAGCGGGCGTCCTCGCCGGACCAGGTGAGCACGGCCTCACCGCCGTGCCCTTCGATGTGCCGGACGAGGTCCTCCGGGTCGACGGGGGTGCCGGGCGGGGGTGTCCGGTCGAGCAGTCCGGCGGCGGCGGTGAGGGCGGCTTCCCCGGTCAGCCGGGCGTTGGGGATACCGGTGACCCGGACCGGCCCTTCGGCGCGGGGGGTGAGGTCGCCGAGGCGTCCGGTCCAGGGCACGGCGGGTATCCCGGTCAGGTCCAGGACGTCGGCGGGGCGTTTGTGGAGGACGATCTCGTAGCGGTGCCGGGTCAGTTCGTTGTGGGCCCGGCCGGGCTTGAGCCGGATGTCGACGGCCGCCGAGTGCTCCGCCGCCCATTCGGTGAACCATTCGGGGGCGATGACGAGTTCCCGTTCGGCCAGCAGCTCCCGGGTGACCAGGGTCCGCAGTTCCTCGTCGGAGGCGTGGGGGTGGGCGGCGCGCTGGATCGCGGTATGCATCAGTTGGCGGGTGGTGGCGTTGCGTACGTCGCCGACGACGATCCGGCCGTCCGGGGCGAGCAGCTCCATCGCCCGGCGCAGTACCCGGTCCAGATAGCCGGTGTCGGGGAAGTACTGGACCACGGAGTTGATGACGACGGTGTCGAACCGGCCGGCGGGCAGTCCGGAGACGTCGTCGGCGGGCCGGGCGAGAAGCTGGACGCGGTCGCCGTGTCCGGCCCGGTCGGCCTGGGCCCTGACCCGGGCCACCACCGGGGCCGAGATATCGGTGCCCCAGTACTCGTCGACCCGGTCGGCGATCCGGCCGAGGAGGAGGCCGGAGCCCACGCCGATCTCCAGGATCCGGCGGGGCGCGAACCGGAGGATCCGGGTCACCGCGGCGTCCTGCCACTCCCGCATCTCGTCGAGGGGGATGGGTTCACCGGTGTAGCTGGAGTTCCAGCCCCGGAAGTCCTCGCCGAGTTCCGCGTCGCCGGGGTCGGCGTAGGTGTCGTCGTAGAGGTCCCGCCATTCGTCCACCTGGGCCCCGGCGTCGGCCGCCGCGGTGTCCGGTGCGGGCACCACATATCCCACCAGGCGTTTGTCGCCCTGGGGGGTCTTTCCCACCACGACCGCTGCCTGGGCCACTCCGGGATGTTCCGCGAGGACGTGCTCGATCTCGCCGGGTTCGATCCGGAAGCCGCGGATCTTGATCTGGACGTCGGTCCTTCCGAGGTATTCGACCTGGCCGTCGCGGGTCCAGCGGACCAGGTCGCCGGTGCGGTACATCCGGGTGCCGGGCTCGCCGTAGGGACAGGCGGTGAACCGGTTCGCGGTCAGGGCCCGCCGCCCCAGATAGGCCCGGGCCAGGCCGGTACCGGCGAGGTACAGCTCACCGGCGACCCCGGGCGCGACCGGGCGCAGTGCCGTGTCGAGTACGTACAGCCGGGTGTTCCAGGCGGGGGCGCCGATCGGCAGCCGGTCCGCGCCGGGGGTGTGGCGGGCCGCCGTGACCTCGACCGCGGCCTCGGTGGGGCCGTAGAGGTTGTGGATCTCGCACCCCGGCAGGAGCGCGGCGGCCCGGTTGGCGAGGTCGGCGGGGAACGCCTCGCCGCCGGCCTCCAGCCAGCGCAGGGTGGTGCACCGGGCCGCCGCGGGTTCGGCGACGAAGGCTTCCAGCAGGGAGGGGACGAAGAAAGCTCCGGTGACCCCCGTCCGCCGGATCAGTCCGGCGAGATAGCCGGGGTCGCGCCGGCCGTCGGGGCGGGCGATCACCACGGCCGCCCCGGTCAGCGGTCCGGTGAAGGCTTCCGGGACCAGGGCGTCGAAGCTCACGGATGAGCTCATCAGGGTGCGGTCCCCGGGGCCGATTCCGAATCGGGCCGCGCGCCAGGCCAGCATGTTCAGTGCGGAGCGGTGCGAGATCTGAACGCCCTTGGGTGCCCCGGTGGAGCCGGAGGTGTAGATGACATAGGCGGTGTTGTCGGGTGAGAGGGCGCGTTCCGGGTTCTCCGACGGGTGTCCGGAGGTGTCCGGCAGGGTGTCCTCGACGACGAGCAGCGGCCGGGCGTCGTCCACCAGATAGCGCACCCGGTCCGGGGGGAGTTCGGGGGCCACCGGCAGATAGGCGGCGCCGGTCTTGAGTACCGCGTAGATCGCCACCATCAGCTCCACCGAACGCGGGAGCCGTATCATCACCAGCTGTTCCGGGCCCGCGCCGTGCTCGACGAGCCAGTGCGCCAGCCGGTTGGCCCGCCGGTTGAACTCGTCGTAGCTCAGGGTCTCGGCGTCACCGATCAAAGCGACGGCGGCGGGGTCGTTCCGTACCCGCTCCTCGAAGGCGTCGGGGAGGGTGCTTCCGGCGACCGGGTGGGCGGTGTCGTTGACGGTATGGAGGAGCCGGTCGCGTTCGCCCGCGGAGAGGACGTCGATCGCGGCGACCGGTACGTCCGGGTCGTCCAGTACCTGCTCCAGGACGCGGATGAACCGGTCGACGAAGCCGGTGGCGGTGGTGTGGTCGAAGAGTTCCGTCGCGTACTCCAGCAGCCCGTGGGCGCCACCGGTCGCGTTCGGCACGATGTTGAAGAAGAGGTCGAACTTGGCGGTGCCGGTGCTCGCCGGTACGGGGGTGACCCGCAGGCCGGGCATCGTGATCTCGGGCCAGACGAACTGCCAGCCCAGCGCGGTCTGGAAGAGGGGCTGGTAGGCGGTGGAGCGGTCCGGGTTGAGCAGCTCCACCAGGCGTTCGAAGGGGATGTCCTGGTTGTCGTAGGCGGCGAGGGCCTTCTCCCGGATCTGTTCCAGGAGTTCGCCGAAGGCCGGGTTCCGGCTCAGGTCGGCGCGGAGTACCCAGGTATTGACGAAGAAGCCGATCAGATCGTCGAGCTGTTCGTCGGCGCGTCCCTCGATCGGGCTGCCGATGGTCACATCGTCGCCCGCGCCCAGTTTGTTCAGCAGGACCGCGAGGGCTGCCTGGGCCACCATGGGGGCCGTGGCGCCGCGGTCGACGGCGAGTTTCTGCAGCCGGGCCAGGAGTTCGGGGGCCAGTTCGAAGGGGACGGCGCCGCCGTGGTGACCGGCGACCGGGGGCCGGGGACGGTCGAGGGGGAGTTGCAGCGGCTGCGGTACGCCGGTCAGCTCGTTCCGCCAGTGGACGAGCTGTGCGGCGGCGACGCTCTCCGGGTCGGCTTCGTCGCCCAGCAGCTGACGCTGCCAGAGCGTGTAGTCCTTGTACTGGACCGCGAGCGGGGTCCAGTCCGGTGCCCGTCCCCGGTGGCGGGCCTCGTAGGCCGTCATCAGATCCCGCAGGAAGGGCGCCATCGACGCGCCGTCCGCGGCGATGTGGTGGAAGACGAAGGCCACCACATGGTCCCGGTCTCCGGTCCGGAACACGGTCGTCCGCAGAGGTGGTTGCGTCAGCAGGTCGAAGACCTCACGGGCGGCCTCGTGGACGGCGGCGTCCACCGTCTCCGGCGGCACATCGACCACCCGGAACAGCGGCTCGGACTCGGCCGGGCCGAGGATCCGCTGTTCCGGGGTGCCGTCCGGATCCTCGGCGACCAGGGTGCGCAGCGTCTCGTGCCGGGTGACGACGTCCGTCACCGCGGCGGCCAGGGCGGCCGTGTCGAGCGCGCCTTCCAGGCGCAGGACGAACGGCTGGTTGTAGGTCGCCGACGGGCCTTCCATGCGGTGAAGGATCCACATCCGGCGCTGGGCAAAGGACAACGGGATCATCGACGCTACTCCTGTACGGTCATCTGTCGCAGCTGAGGGCGTTTCGATGTGGCCAGCTTCTTGATCTGCTCCGCCAGCCGGGCGACGGTCCGGTTCCGGAACACCGTGGTGACCTTCACATCGACCTGGAGTTCGTTGCGGATACGCCCGATGAGCCGGGTGGCCAGCAGGGAGTGCCCGCCGCTTTCGAAGAAGTCGGTGTCGATTCCGATATCGTCGATGCCGAGCAGTTCGGCGAAGAGCCGGCAGAGGACCTCTTCGTGATGGTCGCGGGGCCCTCGTCCGGCGGTGGCCGGGGTGCGGTCGGGCGCGGGGAGCGCGGCCCGGTCGAGTTTGCCGTTCGGGGTCAGCGGCAGGGCGTCGAGGATCGTCAGATGGGCGGGGACCATGTAGTCGGGGAGCTGTCGGGCCAGCTCCGCCCGTAGCTCGCGGGCGAGCTGGTCGGGGGTGTGCCAGCGGTCGGGCGCCGGGGCCGCGGGGGGCCGGGCCGGGGTATTCCCGCCGGGCCGGACGGCGTACAGCTGGGACATTCCGGTGCCTTCGAGGCCCTCCGGGGTCTCCGCGGTGACCCGGAAGCCCCGGCTCTCCAGCAGTTCGGTGACGACCGCGACCCGGTTGTCGACGTCGTGTACCTCGGCCACGATCTGCCGGATCAGCGGCCAGTGGTCGGGTTCGATGCCGCGCAGGGCGGCCAGCTCGCTCTTCTCCGCGTCGATCTTCAGCAGATCGATCCCGGTGAGTCCGTGCTCCCGGATCAGCTGGGAGACGGTGCGCAGTTCGACCTCGACCCGGGTACCGGCCAGCCGGTCGGAGAGCAGCTCGGTGAGCCGTTCGTCGTCGTCGACAGCCGTCTCGGTGCCGGTGCGGCGCTCGTTGGCGATCACCCGGCGCAAAGTCTCCCGTTCCGTCGCCTCGTCGGCGAAGCGGCCCGACATCAGGGACATCTCGGGGTAGTAGGTGAAGGCGGCGCGTCCCTCGGTGTCCGCGACTCCGTACTCGGTCACCACGGCGTCGAGGCCGTGGAGTTCGGCGTTGAGCCGGTAGAAGGCGGCCGATTCCGGCATCGGCTCGCAGGCGTAGAGCCGGATGTCGCGCGCCACGGAGCCGGCCCAGAGGGCGAACATGCCGATGTGTCCGCCGATATCGACGATCCGGGCGCCGTCGGCGACGGTGATACCGCCGCGGGCGTAGTCGCCGCGCCGGAAGATCTCGTCGTACAGATAGGTGATGTTCGACTTGTTCCGGCCGGCCACCACCATTCCATTGGGCAGTTCGTGGAGTTCGACGCCGGTGAGCCGGCCGGCCCGGGCGAGCGCCTGGCGGCGTGCCACCGCGGGGGCCGTCTCGGGATCCACCACCGCGTAGCCGCTGAGCTGCCGGTCGCCGGTGGCGTCGGTCCCGGCGATCACCGCGGCCTGCCGTACCGCCGGATGACGGGTCAGTACTGCCTCGATCTCGGCCGGTTCGATCCGGAAGCCGCGCAGCTTCAGCTGGGCGTCGGTACGGCCGAGGTAGTCGAGCCGTCCGGCCCGGTCCCACCGTACGAGATCACCGGTGCGGTACATCCGGGTACCGGGCTCGCCGTAGGGGCAGGCGGTGAAACGGCCTGCGGTCAGGGCGGCCTGCCCGAGATAGCCGCGCGCCAGACCGGTCCCGGCCAGATACAGCTCTCCGGGGACCCCGGGCGGTACCGGTCGCAGCGCCGCGTCCAGGACGTAGACCCGGGTGTTGTGGATCGGTACACCGATCGGTACGGGACCGGAGTCCCCCGGGTCGCAGGTGTGGTGGGTGACGTCGACGGCCGCCTCGGTGGGCCCGTACAGATTGTGCAGTCCGACGCCGGGCAGGGTGCGGGCGAAGTCCCGGGCGGTCTCCCGGGTGAGGGCCTCACCGCTGCTGAACACCCGGCGCAGGACACCGGCGCATCCGGCGGCAGCGGGAGCGGCCAGGAACGCCTGGAGCATCGAGGGGACGAAGTGGCAGGTGGTGACGGACTGTTCGGTGATCAGCCGGGCCAGATAGGCGGGGTCCTTGTGTCCTTCGGGATCGGCGACGACCAGGGCCGCGCCCTCGGCCGACGGCCAGAAGAACTCCCATACCGAGACGTCGAACGACGAGGGGGTCTTCTGGAGGACCCGGTCGTCGGCGGTCAGCCCGTAGGCGTGCTGCATCCACCGCAGCCGGTTGACGATCGCCCGGTGCGACACCTGGACGCCCTTGGGGCGGCCGGTGGAGCCGGAGGTGTGGATGACATAGGCGGCGTTGCCGGGTGAGAGCGCGCGTTCCGGGTTCGTCTCCGGGTACCCGGTGGTGTCCGGCAGGTCCTCGCCGACGACCAGCAGCGGCCCGGCGTCGTCGAGGATCTGCCGGACCCGGCCCTCGGGGAGGTCGGTGCCCACCGGGAGATACGCCGCCCCCGACTTGACCACGGCGTGGAGCGCCATCACCAGATCGGCGGAGCGGGGGACGCGTACCGCGATCAGCCGTTCGGGCCCGGCGCCGCGCTCGATCAGCCAGTGCGCAAGACGGTTGGCCCGCCGGTTCAGCTCCCCGTAGGTCAGGGTCTTCCCCGCGGCGATCACCGCGATGTCGTCGGGCCGTTGCGCGGCCCGGCGCTCGAAGGCGTCCGGCAGGGTGTCGTCGGCGAGCGGGCGCGCGGTGTCGTTGACCCCGGTGAGCGACCAGGCCCGTTCCCCGGCGGTGAGGACGTCGACGGCGCCGACCGGGACGGCCGGGTCGGTACGGATCTGCTCCAGTACCCGGACCAGCCGGGCGGCGATCGCCTCGGCGGCGGCCCGGTCGTAGAGATGGTTCTGGTAGTCGAGGGAGAGCCGCAGATAGGGGTCGGACGCGTTGAGGCTGAGCGGGTAGTGCGATCCGGCGAACGGCCGGATGCCGTCGATGGTGAAGCCCGCCGATGCGTTGGCCTCGACGATGCCCTCCCGGTCCACCGGATAGTTCTCGAAGGCGATCATCGTGTCGAAGAGGGCGGGCATGCCGACGTCGCGCTGGATGTCGGCGAGTCCGTAGAAGTGGTGGTCGAGCAGGGCGGTCTGCCGCTCCTGGAGTTCGGTGACGACATCGGCCACGCTCCGGTCCGGCGGGCAGAACACCCGGATCGGGAGGGAGTTGACGAAGAGGCCGACCATCTCGTCCGAGCCGGGCAGATCGGCCGGCCGGCCGTTGACGGCGGCCCCGAACACCACGTCCGGCTGTCCGGTGAGTTTGGCGAGCAGGATGCCCCAGGCGCCCTGGACCAGGGTGTTGAGGGTGATCCCCAGCTCCGCGGCCCGCCCGGCGAGCTCCCGGCCCTTGTCGATCGAGAGGGGGACCTCGACCCGGCCGAGGGCGGACGCCTTCTCCCGCAGGGGGGCGTCCGGGGCCACCAGGGCCGGCTGGTCGAATCCGGCCAGCTCGGCCTTCCAGCGGGCGGCCGACGCCGCCCGGTCCCGGGTCGAGAGCCAGGCCAGATAGTCGCCGTAGCTCCGGACCGGGGCGGGCTCCTGGGCACCGGAGTAGAGCTGGATCAGATCCTTGAACACGAGGGGCGACGACCAGCCGTCGAAGACGGTGTGATGGGCCGTGAGGACGAGCGCTGCCCGGTCCCGGCCGTAGCTGAGCAGCGCCAGCCGGAACAGCGGCGGCCGGGCGGGGTCGAGCTGGTCGGCCCGGTCCTCGGCGAGGACGGTTTCGAGGGCCGTGTCCCGCGCGGCTTCGTCCCGGCCGGTGAGATCGAGGTGCCGCCAGGGCAGGACGACGCGTTCCGGTACGACCTGGACCGGGTCGCCGTCGGCGCCCGCGAGGAACGCCGAGCGCAGATTGGGATGGCGGTCGAGCAGGGCCTGCCCTGCCGTGCGCATCCGCGCCGGGTCGACTTGTCCGGAGAGCCGGAGCACGAACTGCATGTGGTAGACGTCGAAGGAGCCGTCGGCGACCGCGGCCTGGAACTGGATCCCGGACTGTCCTGGGGCCTGCGGCCAGACGGCGGTGAGCGGGCCGTACCGCTCCTCCCATGCCTCGATCTCGGGCTGGCCGACCCGGACCAGCGGGGCGTCCGACGGGGTCAGCCCGCCGGTGCCGGGGCGGGCCGCGTGCTCGGTCATGCCGCGCAGCGCCTCGACCCAGAGGGCGGCAAGCTCCATGGTCCGCTCCCGGGAGAGCAGCCCGGTGGGGAACATGAAGGCCGCTTCGAGACGGGTGCCGCCGGGGGCGTCCACGGCGACCGCGCCGACCTCCAGCGCGGAGAGGGCGGGCAGGTCCGGGTCGGGCGCCGGAGCCAGCTCGGTGGACCAGGGCGCGGGTCCCCAGCCGTCCCCGCGGAGCTGCTCGGGCACATCGGTGCCGGAGATCCGGCCGAGGTAGTTGAAGCCGATCTGCGGTACCGGGCACTCCGCGAGCCGCGGGGCGGTCTCCGGGTTGAGGTACCGCAGGAGTCCGTAGCCCACGCCCTTGTCGGGGACGGCTCGGAGCTGTTCCTTGACCCGTTTGACCGTTCGGCCCGCCTCGGGTCCGCCCGCCGACGCGCGGGCCGGGTCCACGCCGCCGACGTCGATCAGGGCCGGGTACATGGCGGTGAACCAGCCGACGGTCCGGGAGAGGTCCGCGCCGGGCAGGAGGTGTTCCTCGCGGCCGTGGCCCTCCAGCCGTACCAGGGTGGGCCGGTCCGTGCCCCGCCACCGGTTGACGGCGAGGGCGAGCGCGGCCAGCAGCACATCGGTCCCGGTGGCGCGGTACGCCGCCGGGAGCCGGGTCAGTACGGCCTCCGTGACCTCGGCGGAGAGCTTGACCCGGACGGTGTCGACGGTGGACATCAGATCGACCGCGGGGTCGAACGCCCGGCTGCCCAGCGGGGGTTCCGGGGTCTCCAGCAGCTCCCGCCAGTACGCCAGCTCCGCCGTCCGCTCCGGGGTGCGGGCCTCGGTCTCCAGCGCCGCCGCCCATCGCCTGGCCGAAGTTCCGATGGCGGCCGGTTCGGGGGGCAGGCCGGCCGCGACCCGTCGCCACGCCTCGGCGAGGTCGGCCAGGAGGATCCGCCAGGAGACGCCGTCGACCACCAGATGGTGCAGGACCACGAGCAGTCGGCCAGGACCGGGGGCGGCGTCGAACCAGACGAAGGCCGCCATGGTCCCGGCTTCCGGGTCGAGCCGTCCGGTCGCGTCGGCCAGCTCCCGTCCGGCCGCCGCCAGCAGGGACGGCTCGTCCCACCGGCCGTCGCAGGGGACCCGGTGGATCAGCTCCGCCGCCCGTACGGAGCCCGCCGCGGGGATGTCGAGGGAGAGACCACCGTCGCGGACCAGCCGGGCCCGCAGCAGATCGTGCCGGTCGAGTACGGCGTCCAGGGTGGCGGCGAGACCGGCCGCCCCGATGCCCTCGGGCAGCTCCAGCACCATCGACATGGCGAACCGGTCCACCCCGCCGCCGTGTTCGAAGACCTGGCGGGCCACCGGCGGCAGCGGCATCGGGCCGATACCGCCGCCCTCGTCCTCGACGGGCCCGGGCGTCCGGTCCGCGCGGGCGGCGGCCAGTTCGGCCAGCCGGGCCGCCGTACGGCATTCGAAGACCTCCCGGGTGGTCAGCTCCAGGCCCCGGGCCCGGACCCTGGCCACCACCTGGATCGACCGCAGGCTGTCCCCGCCGACCGCGAAGAAGTCGTCGTCGGCGCCGACCCGGTCCACCCCGAGGACATCGGCGTAGACGGCGGTGACGATCCGTTCGGCCTCGGTACGGGGCGCCCGGTAGACCTCGCCCGTGAACTCCGGCTCGGGCAGCGCCGAGCGGTCCAGCTTGCCGGTCGGCCCGAGCGGCAGCCGGCCGAGGGTGACGAAGGCCGACGGCACCATGTAGTCGGGCAGCCGGGCCGCGACGAAGGTACGCAGCTCGGCGGCGGACGCACCGGCCAGCACATGCGACACATCGCCGATACCGCCCGCGCCGTCGTCGCCGACGGCGCCGTCACCGGTGTGCACCACATAGGCCACGAGCCGCCGCCCGCCGGAGGGGGCCTCCCGGCTGATCACCACCGCCTGGCTGATCCCGGGGTGGGCCGCGACGGCCGCCTCGACCTCCGCGGTCCCGATCCGGAAGCCGCGGACCTTGACCTGGTCGTCGGCCCGGCCGACGCACTCCAGCTGCCCGGCGGCGTTCCAGCGGGCCAGATCGCCGGTACGGTACATCCGGTCGCCCGGGGGGCCGAACGGGTTCGCCGCATAGCGCTCGGCGGTGAGGCCGGGGCGGCCGTGATAGCCCCGGCCGAGGCAGATCCCGGCCACGTACAACTCGCCGACCACGCCCTGGGGCACCGGGGCGAGTCCGGGGCCCAGCACATAGGCGCGCATATTGCCCAGGGGGGTGCCGATGGGGACGGTGTCGCCGTCCGGGCAGTCGTCCGCCGGGCCGAGGGAGTAGGCGGTGGCGTAGAAGCTCTCGCTCTGCCCGTACGAGTTGACGATCCGCGCCCCGGGCAGCGCCCGGCGCAGCTGTCGTACCAGCCGGGTGGGGAACACATCACCGGCGAGGACGACGGTACGGACGTCGGACGCCTTCGCCAGCTGGTCCACCAGCTCGCCGAGGACCGAGGGGACGGCGCTGATCACCCGGCCGTCCCAGGAGCCGCGTTCGGCGAGCTCCGGCAGATCCGGCACGATCTCGGCGGTGCCGCCGGTGGAGAGGGTGGTCAGCAGCTCGAAGACCGAGACGTCGAAGTTGACGGAGGTCCCGGCCTGGATCCGCCAGCCGGGCGGGGTGTCCAGGATCCGGACCAGCTCCCGTACTCCGTTGACGACATTGCGATGGGTGATCGCCGCGCCCTTCGGCTGCCCGGTGGAGCCGGAGGTGTACATCACATACGCGAGTCCGTCGGGGTGCGGCGGCGGGACCGGCCCCGCGAGGTCCGGCGGCGGTTCGGCGGCGAGCCGGTCGAGCAGGACGGTGGAGACACCGTCGTCCGCACCGTCGTCGTAGGGGAGTTCGCGCCGGGTCGCGGTGTCGGTGACGGCGAACCGCGGCTTCGCCTCGGACAGCACGGTGCCCGCCCGGCCGCCGAGGTAGCGGGGGTCCATCGGCAGATAGGCGGCCCCGGACTTGAGGATCCCGAGCAGCCCCACCACCAGGTCCTCGGTCCGCGGCAGGGCCAGCAGCACCAGGTCCTCGGGTCCGGCGCCGCGCCGGACCAGCTCCCGGGCGACCTCGTCCGCCCGTTCGTCCAGCCGGCGGTAGGTCAGGGTCCGGCCGTCGCAGACGACCGCCGCGGCCTCCGGTGACCGGGCGGCCCGGGCCGCGAGGATTTCGGGCACCGTCTGTCCGGAGGTCTCGGCGGCGGTGTCGTTGAACCGGGTGAGCAGCCGGTCCCGTTCGGCCGGGTCGAGCACGTCGAGAGCGCCGATCACCCGCTCGGGGTCGGCCACCAGCCGCCCCAGCACCCGCACGAAGCGGTGGGCGATGTCCTCGGCGGTCGCCCGGTCGAAGAGGTCGGTGGCGTACTCCAGCCGCCCGCCCGCCCCGCCCGTGCCGTCGGGGAGCAGATCGAAGAAGAGGTCGAACTTGGCGGTCCCGGTCTCCAGCCGCTCCGAGCGGGCGTCGAGGCCGGGGAACTCCGCCGCGGGTACGGGCGGCTGCCAGGCGAGCATCACCTGGAAGAACGGGTTGTACGCGGTGGACCGGTCCGGGTTCAGCAGCTCCACCAGCCGCTCGAACGGCAGATCCTGGTTGTCGTAGGCGGCGAGGGCCCGGTCCCGTACCCGCCCCAGCACCTGGCGGAAGGTCGGATGTCCGGCGAGGTCGACCCGGAGGACCCAGGTATTGACGAAGAAGCCGACGAGATCCCTCAGCTCCTCGTCGGTCCGGCCCGCGATCGGCGCGCCGATCGGGATGTCGTCGCCGCAGCCCAGATGGTGCAGGAGCACCGCCAGGGCGGAGTGCATCACCATCGAGACCGTGGTGTCGGCCCGGGCGGCCAGCTCCTCCACGGCCCGGAGCGCCCCGGGATCGACGGTGAAGCGGACCACGTCGCCCCGGTGGCTCATCGCCCTGGGGCGCGGGCGGTCGGTGGGGACGGCCAGCGGCTGCGCCAGGCCGGCGAGGGTGTGCCGCCAGTACTCCAGCTGCCCGGCGGCGAGGCTCTCCGGGTCGGTCTCGTCGCCGAGGACGTCGCGCTGCCAGAGCGTGTAGTCCGCGTACTGCACCGGCAGCGGCTCCCAGACCGGGGCGGCGCCGTCCCTGCGGGCCGTGTAGGCGGTGATGAGATCGCGGAACAGCGGTGCGAAGGACTCCCCGTCGACGGCGATGTGGTGCATCACCAGGACCAGGGTGTGCTCGGCGGGCCCGCGGCTCAGCAGGACCGCGCGGACGGGGATGTCGGCGGCGAGATCGAAGGTCGCGGTGGCCGCCTCGTCGACGGCCGCGGCTTCGTCGTCCTCCGCGACGGGGACGACCGGCAGCCGGAACGGCCGCTCGCCGATGGGCAGTACCCGCTGGTGCGGTACGCCGCCGGCGTCCTCGACGATCACGGTGCGGAGCACCTCGTGCCGGTCGACGACGTCGCGGAGCGCGGCCTCCAGCGCGCCCGCGTCCAGTTCACCGCCGAGCCGGAGGGCGAAAGCGCCGTTGTACGTCGGCGACGGGCCTTCGAGCCGGTCCATGAACCACAGCCGGCGCTGCGCGAACGACAACGGGATCATCGTCTCTCCAAGGGGATAGGGCTGCCGGGGAGCGTTCCGCCGTTCAGTTCCGGTCGAGTACGGCCAGGAGTTCGGCGTTGTAGAAGTCGTCGATGGAGCAGGCGCCCGACACCGTCGAGAAGTACCGGTCGATCAACTCCTGGTGACCGGCGAGATGCCGCAGCATCGCCGTCCGCCCCTCGGGCTTCAGCTCCGCCACGTTGAGCGCGCCCTGGTAGATGTCGGAGAAGGTGTCCTCAAGATCGTCCTGGTAGCGCCGCAGTGCCTCCTCCAGCGCCGGGCCGTCGTGGAGCCGCTCCCCGATGCGGCCGGTGAGCGACTGCGCCTGGAGGAACGCGTCGGTGATGCCCCGGGCGGTGATCGAGTCCTTGTGGTGGACCGCGTCGCCGAGCAGTACCCAGCCGGGCCCGTACGCCCGCCGGAAGTAGTTCTCCTGGTGCCCGGTGCCGTAGAGCTGCTCCACGCGCTCCCCGGCCGCCATGCGTTCGGCCAGCTCGGGGGCGGTGGAGCGGACGGCCTCCAGATAGGCCGGCTCCACCGCCTTGCGCACCTCGGCGAACTCGTCCTGCGGAAAGTACGTCATGACCAGGGTGAGGTCGTCGTTGGTGGGTACGGCGACGATCCACCGGCCGGGCCGTTCGTAGAGTTCGAAGCCCGAGGGGACTCCGGCCCAGTAGCTGTAGTAGACGCAGGACATCCGCGGGTGTTCGACGACGTTCGGTGCCCCGGTGGTACGGGCCACCAGGGACCGCTTCCCGTCCGCGCCGACCACCAGGTGGGCCCGCTCCGTCGTCTCGGCGCCGCCGGGCGTCGTGTACCGCACCCCGGCGACCCGGCCGCCCTCGTGGAGCAGACCGGTGACCGTACAGGACTCCCGGAACTCCGCGCCGGCCGCGACGGCTCCGCCCGCCAGGATCGGGTCGAGGACGAACCGCCTCGGCGCGTAGGTGGTCCGATGGCCGTCGACCGGCAGGGAGAAGCCGTCCAGCCGGACTCCGGGGCCCCGGTAGCTCTCGTGGTCGATCGGCGGGCAGCCCGCGGCGCGCAGCTCGTCGAGCAGCCCCCAGCGGCCGAGGAGCGCCACGCCCGGCTGGTGGATGTAGTGGGAGGAGAGGGTGTCCCGGGGGAATCGGGCCTTCTCCAGCAGCAGGGTTCGATATCCCTGCCGGGCGAAGAGCATGGCCGCCGGTGAACCCGCGCACCGGGCACCTATGACAATGACGTCGTACATGGCGCCTCTCCGCCGGTGGGATCGGGGGTTTCCCGGACGGCCGGGACGGTGGGCGTCACCGGGGGTCGACCGTGCCCTGGAAGGTGTTCTCGATATACGCGGAAATCGCGGCCACGGTGGGATTGCGGAACATCTGGTCCACCGGCACTTCGAAACCCAGCTCTTGGATATAGGCCAGCTGAATCCTGGCCATGATCACGGACTGGCCGCCCAGGGCGAAGAAGTCGTCGTCGAACGAGATATCGTCGCGTTCGAGTTCCCGGCACCAGATTCCGCGCACCCTGTCGGCAATCATCGTCTCCCTCTCGGTGGTCGGCAAGATCCGGCGGTTATCGAATCGGGTCGCCTTCGGCGTACCGGTTGCGCCATTCCTCGGCGAGTGCCGCGCGGTCCGCTTTCCCGTGGGGACTCAGCGGCAGCCGGGGGATGTTCAGAAATCTGGCCGGGACCATGTTCCGGGGCAGGGTCTCCCGCAGGCGGGCGCGCAGCTCGTCCCCGGTGGCCCCGTCGCCCGCCGGGACGACGAAGGCGATCAGCTCGGTCTCGCCGGAGCCGGCGGGGGCGGCCACCACGGCGGCTTCCCGGACTCCGGCCAGCCGGCCCAGGGCGCGCTCGACATCGGCCGGGTCGATCCGCATACCGCGCACCTTCACCTGTGCGTCCAGCCGTCCGGCGACCACGAGTTCCCCGTCGCCGGTCACCCGGCCGCGGTCCCCCGTGCGGTACAGCCGACGCGGTACGCCGTCGACGTCGACGGTGGTGAAGCGCCCGGATTCGGGGCCCGTGGCGCCCAGATAGCCCGCGCCGACACCGGTCCCGGAGATGCAGATCTCGCCGTACTCCCCCGGCCCGACGCCCCGCAGCCGCTCGTCGACGACATGGACACCGGTGTTGTGGGCGGGGGTGCCGACCGGGGGGATGTCGTGTTCCCCGGGCCGGTAGCCGGAGAGGTCGTAGGAGGTCGCGACATCGGTGCACTCGGCGACGCCGTACTGGTGCAGCAGGGTGCAGGTGGTGTCGTCGCGCCGGGCCCAGTCCACGATCCGCTCGGGGCGCAGCGGCTCCCCGCCGAAGAGGATGTGGTCGAGCCGGGCGAGGGCGTCGCCGCCGCGTGCGGTCTCCCACTCGACCAGCAGATACAGGGTGCTGGACGCGCAGTGGACCACCCGGACGCCGTACCGGTCCAGCAGCCGGTGGGCCAGTGCCGGGTCGAAGTTCCGGCCGGCCGTCAGATGCTGGGTGGCACCGCAGAACAGCGGTGCCATCAGGGCGCGCTGGGAGAGGTCGAAGCCGAAGGCGCTGACCACCAGATGGCTCGAACCGCGGTGCAGCCGGTAGTCGAGCCGGAGCCAGTTCAGCAGATTGAACCAGCCCTCGTGCCGTACGGCGGTCACCTTCGGGACCCCGGTGGACCCGGAGGTGAAGACGGCGTAGCAGATGTCGTCGCCGGTGACCCCGGTCCGGGGATCGGTCGCCGGGAGGTCCCTCAGCCGGCCGGCGAGCCGGTCGAGGGTGATGATCTCGGCGTCGGCCGACTCGACCAGTTCGGCGGTGGCCGGGGAGGCCACGATCACGGCGAGACCGGGGACCTGGCCGAGCAGCAGTCGCAGCCTGGCCGCCGGGTAGGCCGGGTCGAACGGCACATAGGCCGCGCCCGCCTTCAGGGTGCCGAGGAGGACGACCAGTAGGTCGACCGAGTAGTCGAGGCAGATCCCGATCCTGGCGCCCCGGCCGTGGCCGCGCGCGGTGAGGTAGTGCGCGAACCGGTTGGCCCGGGCGTTCAGCTCGCCGTAGGTCACCCGCTCGTCGCCGCGGACGACGGCGACGGCATCGGGCGCGGCGGCCGCGTGGGCCTCGAACCGCCGGTGTACGAGGGGCGCCGGGGGCAGGGCGACCCGCTTTCCCTGAAGGATCATCAATGGGCTCCCATGCGGTAGCGCGTTCCCGGTGGGGGCGCGGGGTCGCGGCGGCCCGCGGCCGGTGCCGTGGGGGCGCACCGGCCGCGGACCCGACCGGGCGCTCAGGCGGGGCGCCGCCGGGCGGCGTCCAGGACCCGGGCCGCCCACTGGCCGACGGGCAGACCGTGTGCGGCGGCGGCTTCGGCGTAGTGGTCCAGCTGTCCGGCGGACAGTTCGATGGTGAGGGTGGTGACCGCCGGCCGGTGCTCACCGGCCCCGGACTCGGGGGCGGTGCCGGGCATTCGGCCGCGGTCGCCGCCGGTCATCGGGTCGTCGCCGGTCATCCGGTCGTCGCGGGGCGACCGGGCGGTGCCGTTCGGCAGGGCTTCGGGGGATCCGGACTGCTCGGCGAGGCCGGCCCGGACCGCCCTGCGCAGTTCGTTCCGCGACCACTTGCGCTGTTCGGCCCTGCGCAGCCAGTAGTCCTGTTCCGGCGGCGCGAGCCGGGTCACCTCGGCATGGTGGGCGAAGCTGAGGGTGTCCCGGCGGCGTTGGTGCTCGAACCGCCGGGCCACCCAGGCGTAGTTGCGCAGGGTCTGGTAGTCGAGTCCCGTGCGCTCGATGGCCTCGCGGTAGCGCCGCCAGCCGTAGGCGGCCTCACCGAAGACCAGCCAGTCGCCGAGCCACCACGCGGAGGAGTTCGACAGCTCGCGCAGGCTGGATCCGATCCGCTCCCAGGAACGCTCCGACAGGGTCTCCGGGAAGATCATCCCCGTCTTGCGTACCTGGGTCTGCTTCCCGACGAAGGACAGCACGACATCGCGTTGCGCGGGTTCGCCACCGGTGGCCACCGGCGCCGTTCCGGGTCCGCTCGCGGTTCTCACAGGGCGCCCTCCCGAGCCTTTCTCTCCCCATCGGAGTATCGGAGTGTTCCTCCGGACCTGGCCGGGTCGCCCGGACGGGCACCCGGCCGGCGGTCAGTCCGCCGCCATGGCCTCCCGCAGGCTCCGGGGGCGCAGATCGGTCCAGTTCCGCTCGACGTACTCCAGGCACTCGGCCCTGGACGCCTCGCCGAAGGCCACCCGCCAGCCCGCGGGCACCTCGGCGAACAGCGGCCACAGGGAGTGCTGGTCCTCGTCGTTCACCACGACGTAGAAGCGACCGTCCTCGTCGTCGAAAGGGTTCGTACTCAACTGCCACCGTCCTCAATCGTCACGGAGGTCTGCCGGAGAAATCGATAATCTCCGGTCCAGGTGTGGCTTCCCGGGGTCGGATTCGTCCTGTCGACGGGACACCCGGCGGCCATGTCGGCCCTGAATGCTGACGCCACGCTAGGACCCGGCCGCCGGTGCCGCAAGGACGGTCTGAAAGCGGTTCTCCCGGCCATGGGGGCCGGTCTGTATCGCTCCGGGGTTCTGTGCCACGATGGCCGAGCGGGGCCCGTGGACCGGCCCGCTCGATTGTGTTTCGAACCCGATGCGGCCCATGGGACGAGGGAATTCGCGGGGCACGCGACGGGAAAGGAACTCCCGGCGATGGAATTCCCCGGACGTTCCCCTTCCGCCACGGCGGTCGGCCTGTACGGCGTTACCGGTCCTACGCCATAACGGCGTTATGACATGGCGGCGCGGGCAAGGCGGCGCTACGGCATCGAGGCGTTGCGGCGACGCCGCGTTATGGCGAGGCGGCGTTATGGCGACGCGGTATGCGCACGGTTCGATATCCACCATCCATCCGCCCCGGACGGCTGTCACATCCCGTACCGGAGCCGCGCCTGGAGGCGATGCAGTGACCAAGCCGACGACTTCGGAGCGGGACGGGGTCCCCTTGCTCTGTCTTCCGTTCGCCGGGGGCGGCGCGAACTTCTTCCATCCGTGGAACAAGGCGGGTCTCCACGGGGTCGTGGCGGCGCCGCTCTCGTTGCCCGGCCGGGAGCGCCTGCTGGACGTGGAGCCGTACCGGGATGTGCGCCGCGCGGCGGACGGACTGCTTCCGGCCGCGCTGGAGGCGGCCGGTGAGGGTCCCGTCGCCCTCTTCGGGCACTGCTTCCTCGGTGCGGTCCTCGCCTATGAACTCACCCGGCGCATCGCCGCGTCCCCGGGTGTCGAGGTGGCGCATCTCTTCATCAGCGCGGCCCGCCCGCCGTCCGCCGGACCGGTCAGCGATGTCTCGGCGCTCTCCGACGACGCCTTTCTCACCCATGTCGAGAAGACCACCGGACGCCGTTACCCGGCCTTCGAGGTGCCGGAGATCCGGGAGCTGCTGCTCCCGACGCTCCGGGCCGACTTCGCGATGGACGAGGGCTACCGGGCGGACGGCGGTCCTCCGCTCGACACCCCGGTGACCGCGGTCTACGCGGCGGACGACGCGTTCGTGTCCCGGGACGACGTGGCCCGCTGGCGGGAGGTGACCACCGCCGAGTTCTCCCTGGTCGAGGTCGGCGGGGGCCATATGTATCCGGCGGACGATCCCGGGCCGCTGCTCGAACTGATCTCCACGACCGTCACCGGGGGCCGTGGCAGGCCGGAGGGGCTCGTCCATGGCACTGCGTGAGAAGACCGTGGTCATCACCGGGGCGGCCCGGGGCATCGGCCGGGCGTGCGCCGTCCGGGCGGCCGACGAGGGCGCGGATCTCGTCCTCGTCGACATCGGCGGCGATCTGCCGGAGGTCCCCTATCCCCTGGGGTCGGCGGATCAGCTGGAGCGGACCGCGCGGCTCTGCCGGGAGCGGGGGGCCTCGGTGCTCGTCGCACCGGCCGACGTCCGCTCGTCCGCCGCGGTCTCCGCGGCCGTCACCGCGGCGGTGGACCGGTTCGGCCGGATCGACGCGCTGATCAACAACGCGGGGGTGGGGGCGCCCTCCGGGCGGCCCGCGCACGAGGTCACCGAGGAGGAGTGGCGGGTGATGCTGGAGGTGAACCTCTCCGGCCCGTGGCGGCTGATCACCGCCGTCGCCCCGGTGATGCTGGCCCAGCGGGCGGGCAGCATCGTCAACGTCGCCTCGACGGCCGGTCTCGTGGGCTATCGCCATTTCGCCGGCTATGTCGCCTCCAAACACGGTCTCGTCGGCCTGAGCAAGGCGGCCGCGCTGGACTACGCGCCCGCGAACATCCGGGTCAACGCCCTCTGTCCGGGGCCGGTCCGGGACGATCCGGCCGTGGACGGCCAGATGACCGCGGTCGTCGCGGACGCGCTCGGTATCAGCTACGAGGAGCAGGAGGCGGTCTATCTGGAGTCGGTGGCGACCGGTTCCCTGGTCGACCCGGCCGATGTCGCGGGCGCCGCGGTCTGGCTGGCCGGTGACGACTCCCGGATGGTCACAGGAACGGTGGTCACCGTGGACGCCGGATTCACCGCCCGCTGATCCTCTCCCCGGTTCCAGCCAAAGGAGTGAGTGTGTCCGTCCCCAGCGCAGCGGTCGACGGGGTCCCCGCGGCCGATCACCCGAGCGGGCGGCTGCTCGCCCATGTCTGCCACAGCCTCGTCCGGCGACTGCCCACCGGAACCGGCGCGGCCGCGGTGCGCGCGGCCCTGGACGTGCTGATGGAGCGTCACCCCGGGCTCGGGGGCGTACGGCTCTTCGACGAGCGGCTGGAGGTGGACGCGGGCGACCCGGAGGCACGGGCCCGTGTCCGCCGCGAAGCGAGCCGTACGGTGGACGGCGATCCGGTCGTCGCCCGGGCCGTCGTCCTGGGCTACGCGGACGGCGAGGCCGATCTGGTGGTGGTGGCGCACCGCCGGGTGGTGGACCGGCGGACCCTGGGCCTGCTGGCCACGGCGCTGTCCGTACCGGGTACGCCCATGGAGCTGCCGGACGCGGTGGCACCGGACCCGGCGGCCGGTACCGCGGCCCGCCCCGGGTCCCCGGCCGGGGCCGGGGTGCCTTCCCGGTCCGGGGTGCCTTCCGGGTCCGGGGACGCGGCGGTCGCGCTGCCGTGGGGGCTCGGCGATCCGGCCCGGGCGGGCCGGACCGGTACCGTCGAGCTGGCCACCGCGAAAGTCGCGGCGGACACCGCGCCCGCCCTGCTGGTGGCGGCCACCGCACTGGTCATCGCCCGCTACGGCGCCTCGGAACGGGCCGTATTCGGACTGGTCACCGAGGACCCTGTTGCCGGGGAGTCGGAACGCCTGGTCACCCTCCCCGTATACGAGGAAACGGAGGTCGCCGAACTGCTCGGCGCGGCGGCGGAGAGCATCGCCCCGGGAGACGTATGCCTGCCGGAGCCGCCCGCGGTCGGGGTCCTGCTCACCGGGGAGCGTCCGGGCGAGGTCTACCGGCCGGCCCTCACCCCCGCCTTTCCGGCGACCCTGGAGTGGCGGTACGACCAGGACGGCACCGTCGGCGGTGCGCTGCGCCACGACGAGGGCACGATCGCCCCGGCCGTCGCCCGGCGGTTCGCCGGACATCTCGACCGCGCCGTACGGGAGTTGGCCCGGGCCCCGGTCGGAACCGCCGTCGGCGGCATGGCGCCGCTGACCGCCGACGAGGCCGCCGCCGTCCTCGCCGCGGGTCGCACCCCGGCCCGGGGCGGCACGCCCCCCGCGCCCCTCCACGCGACCTTCCGCGCGGTGGCGGCCGCCCAGCCGGACGCCCCCGCCCTCACCGGCCCGGGCGGCACGCTCAGTTACGCCGAACTCGACGCCCGCTCCGACACGGCGGCCCGCGCGCTGAGGGCCGTCGGGGTACTCCCGGGGGATCTGGTCGGTGTCCGTCTCGACCGCGATACCGACCTGGTGGTCACCCTGCTGGGGATCCTCAAGACCGGCGCCGCCTATGTCCCCATGGACACCGCGTATCCGGCGGAACGGCTGGTCCACACAGTCACCGACGCCGGGATCCGGATCCTGGTCTCCACCGGTCCCGACTTCCCCGCCGTGGACGGGGTGACCGTACTGCGTCCGGCCGAGCTGTCGTCCGGCGACGGCGACCCGGCCCCGGACGCGAACCCCGACCCGGGCGCTACCGCCACCGACCCGGACGCCATCGCCTACGTCATCTACACCTCCGGCTCCACCGGGCGGCCCAAGGGCGTCGCGGTACCCCACCGCAATGTCCACGCACTGCTCACGGCCACCGCCGCCGACTTCGGGTTCACCCCCGCGGACACCTGGACGCTCTTCCACTCCAGCGCCTTCGACTTCTCCGTCTGGGAGATCTGGGGCGCGCTGCTCACCGGCGGGCAGCTGGTCGTGGTGCCGTACTACGTCTCCCGGAACCCCGAGGACTTCCACGACCTCCTGGTCCGCCATCGCGTCACCGTTCTCAACCAGACCCCGTCCGCCTTCGCCGCGCTCAAGGAGGTCGATCTGCGGGCCTCCGCCGCCCTCGCGGTACGGCTGGTCGTCTTCGGCGGCGAACCGCTGGACGTACGGATCCTCCGGGACTGGTTCCGGAGGCATCCGCACACCCGCTGCCGGGTGGTCAATATGTACGGCATCACCGAGACCACCGTCCATGTCACCGCGCACACCGTCACCCCCCTCGACCTCACCGCCGGCTCCCGTACCGTCGGCCGCGCGCTGCCCGGCTGGTCGGTGTCGGTACGCGATACGGCGGGCCGGCTCCAGCCCTTCGGCGTCCCCGGTGAGATCTGGGTCGGCGGCGCGGGCGTGGCCGACCGCTATCTCGGCCGGGAGGAGCTGACCGCGGCCCGCTTCGTCGTCGACCCCGTCTCCGGGGAGCGGGTCTACCGCAGCGGCGATCTGGGCAGGCTGCGCCCCGACGGGCGGCTCGACCACCTCGGCCGGATCGACGACCAGGTCAAGGTGCGCGGATTCCGGATCGAACTCGGCGAGATCCGCTCGGTCCTGCTGGAGGACGACCGCGTCACCGCGGCGGCGGTCGTCCTCGGCGGAGATCCGGGGGACGCGGCGGGCGTACGTCTGGACGCTTATGTCGTCCCCGGGGACGCCGGGGTCTCCACCGAGGACCTCCGGCGGCGGGCGGCCCGCTACCTCCCGGAGTACATGGTGCCCGCCACCTTCACCCTGCTCCCGGAACTGCCCCTCACCGTCAACGGCAAGATCGATGCCGGCGGGCTGGCACCGGCCCCCGCGATCCCCGGCCCGCCGCCGTCGGCCGGAACCGGGGAACCGGCGGACGACGCCGTGTTGAAGGTCTGGCGGGACATCCTCGGCGACCATATCGGCCCCCATGACGACTTCTTCACCACCGGCGGCAACTCCCTGCTCGCCGTCCGGCTCTCCGGCGCGCTGCGCCGGGCCGGACTGCCCCCGGTATCGCTGCGCGAGCTCCATATCCACCCGACCCCCGCCGAGGTGAGCGCGCTCATCGCCGGACGCGAACCCACCGGATAGCCCCCGGCCGGGGCCGGCCGTATCCGACGGCCGGCCCCGATCGCGTATCCGCCGGGCCTTCAGCGCGCGGCGGGTGCGGACACCGGCTCGCGGGCCATGCCGCCGGTGCGGTGCAGTGCCGTCACGGCGGCGGCGCAGAGCAGTCCGGTGGCGGCCATCACGGCCCAGGGCAGCCAGTCGACCCCGGTGTCGAAGAGCGCGCCCACGCCCAGGTTGCCCAGTGAGATCGCCACCCCGGACACGGTGCTGTAGGCGCCGTAGTGGGTGGCGACGAGCCGGTCACCCGAGAGCCGGACGACGGTGTCCATCTCGAAGGGGTAGAGCAGTGCCCCGCCCCAGGCCAGGAGCGCGGCGCACAACGCCAGGGCCGCCGCGCCCGCGATCCGCCCGCCCGTACCGTCGGGGACGGGGACGAGGAGGGGCAGAAACGCGGCGCCCATCATCAGCAGCCCACCGGTGATCGCGTACGGGCCCGGCAGCGCGCGTTTCGCCCAGGCCGTGAGCCGTAGTTGCCCGGAGAGAGCGGCAAGCGCCGAGACGGCGAAGATCGCCCCGGTGACCAGTCCGGTCCGCTCACCGAACAGCTCCCGCGCCCGCAGCGGCAGGGCCAGATAGACCTGGAAGGCCAGGACGTACGAGCCGCTCATCGCGACCGCGAAGAGCAGGAACGGCCGGTTGCGGGCGATGGTGCGCCAGTCGGCCGCCATCGCGCGCCACGTGGCCCGGGAGGCGTCCGGAGCGGGCGGCCTGGCGGGCAGGGCGCGGATCTGAGCGACCGCGAGCACGCCGAAGACGATGGCGGCGACCACGCATACAGCTCGGAAGTCCCAGGCCAGCAGGGCGAGTCCGACCAGTGGCCCGGCCAGGATGCCCGCCTGGTAGTAGACGTTGAAGAGCGCGAACGCCTCCACCCGGCGCTCCTCGCCGGCCTCGGCCGCGAGATAGGCGCGGACGGCCGGGTTGAACAGGGCTCCGGCGAACCCGGTGAGCAGTGAGGCCACGATCAGCGCGGGCAGGGTGGTCACCAGACCCAGCAGGGCGAAGGCGACCGTCCGCAGCAGGCATCCGGCGACGATCAGCGGTTTGCAGCCGTAGCGGTCGGCGAGTGTGCCGCCGAGGAGGAACATGCCCTGCTGGGAGAAGTTCCGTACGCCCAGGACGAGCCCCACGGCCCAGGCCGCCAACCCCAGCCCCTCGGAGAGATGGTCGGCGAGATAGGGCATCAGCATGTAGAAACCCAGGTTGATGGCGAACTGGTTCACCATCAGCAGCCGTGCGGCGGGGTCGAAGGAGGCCGTGCCGGCCACCAATCCCTTCATCGGGCCCCCTCCCCGGCCAGGACCGGCACGGCGGGGATACGGCCCAGGGGGTCGCGGACGTTCCGGCAGCGCGTCCACCGGGCGACCACCCGCTCCTGCGGGTCGGAGATCTCGTCCGGCTCCGGCGCGGGCGGCCCGTCCAGCAGACCGCGCTCGCGGCACCACGCGTCGTTGTAGACGGTCTCCAGATAGCGGTGGGGTCCGTCGGGGAAGACGGCCGCGATCCGGGTGCCGGGCGGCAGGGTCCGGGCGGCCCAGCCCGCGACGAGGGCGACCGCCCCAACGCTCCAGCCCCCGGAAGCGTAGTGCCGAAGGGCCAGCGACCGTGCCGCCCACACCGCCTCGGCCGGGGCGACCCAGTGCACCTCGGCGAAGGCCGCGTAGTCGACGTTCGCGGGATGGATGCTGGACCCCAGGCCGCGCATCAGCCGGGGCCCGGCCGGCTGCCCGAAGATCGTGGAGGAGACCGAGTCGACGCCGATCACCCTCGGCCCCGGGCCGGCCTGCCGCAGAACGGAGGCGATACCCGCCGAGTGCCCACCCGTACCGACCGCGACCACCAGGACATCGATCCGGCCGAGCTGCGCGACGAGTTCGGCCGCGAGGGTGCCGTAGGCGGCGACATTGTCGGGGTTGCTGTACTGGTCGGGGCAGTACGCCCCCGGGGAGCGGGCCAGCAGCTCCGCCACCCGCAGACGGCGGGCCTCCTGCCAGCCGCCCTCCGGATGAGGGGCGTCCACTTGGTCCACCCGCGCCCCGAGCGACGTCAGCAGCCTGGTCATCGTGGGCTCCATGCCCGGGTCGGACACCACCGTGACGGGGTGGCCGTAGGTCAGCCCGGCCAGCGCCAGCCCGAGGCCGAGCGTTCCGCTGGACGACTCCACGACCGGGGCGCCGGGCGTGAGATCACCCCGCCGCCGGGCCTCGGCGACCATGTGCAGCGCCGGGCGGTCCTTGATCCCCCCGGGGTTGGCGCCCTCCAGCTTGGCGTAGAAGCCGCGGCCGGGCGGGGCGAAGGGTTCGTCGATCCACAGGACGGGGGTGTCGCCCACCAGATGGGCGGGCCTGCGGGCGACGGCGGGAGCGGGGGCGTGGGCCCCGAGGGCATGCGGTTCCACCAGGGAAAGGTGCATCTGCGGTTCTCCTGCGCACCCCGTACGGACGACGGGTGCGCTACGGCAGAAGGGTCAAGGGCGCGCGGGCACACCCGGCCGCCGGCCCGGGGGCCGGGGGCGGTCGGGTGTGGTGCGCGGCCTACTGCCGCAGAACGCAGTGACGTACGAGAGTGGATCTGCCCTCCGTGCCGCCGGACGGCGCCGATGAACAGGCACCGGGGCAGGGCGCCGGGGAGACGGACGCCGTGTCGGCGTCCAGGGCGGCGACCGTGGCAGCCGCCGACAGATCCCCCGAGTCCACCGCCACACGGGTCCGGTCCGCGTCGTGATCGAGGTGGTCGTCCCCGCCGTGCCCGTGGTCATGGGGGCCGCTCGGGTCACCGACGTCGACGGAGTGGAGGCACGAGCCCCAGGCGAGCGGCAGGTGCGCGTCCGAGGAACCCTCACGGTGCACGGCTCCGGCCAGGTGCACGACGATCAGCGCCACCAGGCCCACCAGCAGGACGATCCGCCCCGGGGGCCTCAGGGCGTACACGCCGATCCTCGAACGCTTCACCCGTCGAACGTAAGCGATCGCGCACCACACGCCACACCGAGAATGACGGAATGTCACCGAACGGGGGACACGGCCCATGGCCGCATTGTGCACCCGGCCGCGCCCCCATCCCTTGCCACGAACGGCCTCTCGCTCTCACGGCCCTGGTGAAACCGGCTTGATCATTTCGTTCTCCCTCGATCCGAGCAGGCTGGAAACAAGAGGCCGAACGAGGGATCGGCCGGGCACACCGTCGAGTACCGAGCGGGGTCGCCGCCTCTGGGGATCTCTCCGCCGTCGACCGGAGCAGGCCAGGCCCACGAGCCCAGAAGGCTCATGGGGGCGTCCGGCTGGCTCGGGAATGCTCCGACACCGTGCAGCAGAAGCGAGAGCGCCCGGTCGGCTCTGTGGGACTGGATACGGGGATAGTCGTCGAGGAAGATATGCCAGTGGTGGCAGGCCATCTCCAAGTGGCCGAGCCGGAGATGGGGCTCGGCCGGAGCACCGGGCCAGTCACCCAGAGTGGCCAGCGTTCGGGCACGCTGATAGTCGAGGCCGGGGCGAGGATAGGTGGCGAACGGCCCCCGCGATCCGCCCTCGACCCGGTCGAGCGAGGCTTCGGCGGCGATCAGCGTGGCATGAGCCGGGCGACGCTGACGCTGGTAGGCATGGGTGAGGGCATGCTGTGAGAGGACGAACGCACGGACGGCCGGGTTGGTATCAGGACCCGCGATCTCCAAAGCGATGCTCGTGAGCCCGTGGGCCGTGCCGGGATGCCCCAAAGTCAGCGCCTGCAAGCTCATCGCACGCAGAGTGACGGCGTACTGGCGACGGTCGTGCGCTTGGCCGGCAAGCGTCAGAGCGACGCTGTAGTAGCGCTGGGCCAGGCCCGCATGGCCCGTATCGGCCGTCATATTGGCGAGCATGTGGGTGAGCTGGGCCGTGAGGGTGAGGAGTTCGCGACGGAGAGCGGGGCGCGCGGGAGCGGTCAGAACGCAGGCCGCGTCGTCGACGAGACAGGTCACCAGGGCGGTCCGGGCGTGAGCACCACCGTGCCGGTCGGTCAGCACGGCGAAGACGCGCGCCATCTCCCTCAGACGTTCCGCGTCCGCGGCGATCGCCTCGGTTCCGGCACCGGCGGTGGGGAAGGGGCCGTCGGCCGCGGGGGCCAGTGGGGCAGAACGAGGCCGGTCGGGGTGTAGACGGTACGGGCCAGATAGGCGCGGCGCACGGGGTCGGCATCCTCCCGGCACAGGGTGATGAGGTGATGCACCACACCCCCCGGCGCCCGCCGGTCCGGTCCCGGCCGCAAGCCGGTGGCCGACGACGGAACCTCCCGCACACGCGTCAAGCCGGTTTCCTCGGCACTGACGGCGCGCCCGAGGCGGCGCGTCAGTGCGGCGGCCACCAGTTCGGGGACGGGCGGTCGTGGTCGGGAACCGGACAGCCAGTGGGCCACCGAGGTGCGGTCGTAGCCCAGGCGCAGTCCTTGCGCCACGCCCAGGGCGACGACTGCCCTGGAGAGTTCCGCACCCTTCCAGTCGGCCTCGACCAGCAAGGCCGCCAGTCGGCCGTTGGGCTATTGACGTGCCATGACTCCTCCCGACGATCCAACGGACGCCTTCACAAGCACGCAAGCGTTCAACGCGTGCACGCATTCACGTCCCCGTGCCTCTTCCCCCGGGCAGCAAACAGGCGTGCTGTAGACATATGCCTGCTCGACCTTCCGGTCAATCGTTCGGTGACATACCGGCATTCCGTGCGGGCGGCACATCCCGATGCCCAGAGTCCAGATTCCGCGACGGAGGCATGCGATGACCTCGTACTGTCCGTCCACCATCCGTTTCCGAGCACGCTCCCGGTCCGTGGGCCGAACTCCACGGAACGGTGAGATCGCCAACTACCGCGAGGGACGAACTCCCTCCCACGCGTACCGCAACCACGGCGCAGGGGGTCGCTGATGTCGGAGCAGACTGCGGAGATACTCGCCGGGTTCGTCGAAGCGTGCAACGCGCACGACGTGCGGGCACTGATCGACCTCTACGCGGATGAATTCTCCTTCGAGGACGTCGCCCTGGATTTGCGAGTCAACGATGCCGGGGAGTACTACACGCTGCTCAATGCCTGGTTCGCCGCCATTCCCGACCTGCGGATGGATGTCCGGAGCACCATCGCGTGCTCCGACGGCGCGGCGATCACCTGGGTCTTGTCCGGCACGATCGGCACACTGCTCCCGGGAATGCCCGAAGGGTTCGTGGTCGGCGGCGTGTTCGACGTCAGGGGCGCTTCCGTGCTCCACTTCGGACCGAGTCGGACCATTGTCCGACACGAGGACTACCACCTCTTGCACCTTCAGGCCTTGGGAACCGGTGTGCCGGGTGACGGCGCGTGAACGAGCGCCCAGTCACTGTCGCGGTACCGGATACGTCTGCCGAACCGCGTGCGGTGTTCGTACCGGCGGACAGCGACCGGGCCCTGGGGTGGCTCCGGACGATGCTGGTGTCACGGGAGTTCGACCGGCGGGCGGCACTGACCTACCGGCAGGGCGGAATCTGGTTCCACATCCCAGGCTCGGGCCACGAATCCCTGGCGGTGCTGGCACGGCACTTGCGGCCGAGCGACGTCATCGCTCCGCACTACCGCGACCGGGCTCTCTTGCTGGCCCGAGGGATGACCCTGGCCGACATGGCGGCGGATCTGTTCGCCACCCCTGCTTCCGGCTCGGCAGGGCGCAATATGACGAGCCACTTCTCGCACCGCGACCTGAACGTCTTCTCCGTCGCCGCCCCGGTCGCCAGCAACTGTCTGCCCGCCGCCGGATTCGCCTGGGCGGCGCGGCTGCGCGGTGACGACGACGTGGTGCTGTGCCTGGTGGGCGAGGCGTCGACACGGCAGGGCGAGTTCTACGAGGCGGTCGCCTTCGCCGTGGAGAAGCAGCTCCCGCTGGTCTTCGTGGTGGAGGACAACATGTACGGCATCAGTACCCGTACCGTCTCCGGCACCGCACGAGGGCTGTCGCTGCTGACCGGGGTGCTGGTCCCGGACGCCTCGGACCCGGTGGCACTGGACCGCGCCGCCGCGCGGGCTTTCCGGCAGGTGCGGGGCGGCGGGGGGCCGGTGGTGTTGTGGTGCGAGATGGACCGGCTGGACTCCCACACCTCCTTCGACGACCAGCGTGTCTACCGCAGCGCCGAGGAACTGGCCCGGCTGCGGGACCCGATCACCATCCTCTGCGACCGGCTGGTCGAGGAGGGTGCGCTCGACCGGGGCGAGCTCCAGCAGCTCTGCGAGGAGGTCGTCGACGAGGTGCTGAACGCGTTCGAGAGGGCCGCCCGTGCACCGAGGCCCGCACCGACCTCGGTGCACACTCACTTGTACGCGGCACCTGAAGAGTCGCCCGCGGCGGCACCGAGCGGGAGCCCGGCCACCATGGCGGCGGCCGTCACCGACGCGCTTTCGGAGGCCCTGGAAGACCCTGACACCGTGATCTTCGGTGAGGACATCGCCGCTCCCAAGGGCGGTGTCTTCGCCCTCACCAAGGGCCTCGGCCACGCCGAGCGCGTCGTCAACTCCCCCCTCGCCGAGGCCACCGTCGTCGGTGTCGGGGTCGGATTGGCCGCTGCGGGAATGCGACCGGTCGTGGAGCTGCAGTTCATCGACTTCGCCGGGCCCGCCTGGAATCAGATCACCACCCAGCTCGCCACTCTGCGATGGCGCACCGCCGGTGACTGGTCGTGCCCGCTGACGGTGTACGCGCCCTCGGGCGCGTACACGCCCGGCGGCGGCATCTGGCACAGCCAGAGTCTGGAGAGCCTGTTCACCCACACCCCCGGGCTGCGTGTCACCGTGCCCTACAGCCCGGCGGAGACCACCGCGGCGTTCCGCCTCGCGCACACCGGGGCCGATCCCACGATGATCCTGCTGCCGAAGCGCCTCCTGCGGCGGCGCTGGGCAGACGCCGCCCCTGTTTCTCCCCCCGGGAACGCCGACGTCACGGTCGTCGCCTGGGGAAGCTGCCGCGAACTCGCCCGGGACGCCGCCGACCGGCTGGCCGGCGACGGAGTGCACGCCGAGGTGGTCGGGCTCTGGCGGCTCGACCCGCTGGACCTGGGGCCGCTGCGGCAGTCCCTCGCCCGCACGGGGCGCCTGGTCGTGGTGCAGGAGGCGGTACCCACCAGCAGCTTCGGTGCCTGGCTCGTATCGTCGCTGGTCACCGATCCCGACTGCTTCTACCAACTCCTGGCCGCGCCGCGCCTGGTGTCCCGGCAGCCCGTACACGTCCCGTACGACACCGGTCTTGAGGCACACGTACTGCCCTCGGCCGACGACATCGTCACCGCCGTACACGCCATCTTGAACTGACCGGGAGCACTCCATGCGTCATGTGCTGGTAGTACCGGACTTCGGCGAGAGCATCGTCGAGGTGACCGTGCTGCGCCTGCTGAAACAGCCCGGCGACGTGGTGGAGCGGGACGAGCCCTTGTACGAGGTCGAGACCGCCAAGACCACGATGGAGATCGAATCACCGGTGACAGGACGGGTCGACGCGTGGCTCGTCGCGGAGGGCGACACGATACCGACCGGCACCGAGATCGCCCATCTGGACCTCGCGGAGGCCACGTCCCCCCGGACCGCCGGCCGGGCGCCTGCCCCGGCGGTCGAACCAGCTGCTCCCGGGGACGCCCCGCCGCCGCACTCCACCACCGGTCCTGCCAAGGCGAGGATCGCACCCCGGCTGCGCGCGCTGGCCCGGGACCGGGGCCTCACCGACGCCGGGATCGACGCCCTGGCGGCCGAGCACGGCACTCCGCGAACTGTCCAGGACATCGAATCCTGGACCGTGTCGGCGCAGTGGACCGATCGTCCCGTTCCACCGACGCGGAAGCGGCTCAACCAGGCGATGGCGGACTCCGTACGTCACAGTGTGCCGGCGCTCGTCGCCACCACCATCGACCAGGAAGTCCTGCGCCGCGCCACCGACGCCCTGCACCGGAGGGCCGGGGGGCCGGTGTTCGCGACCGAGTTCACCGCTCTGGCCCACCTCGCGGCTCGTACCACCGCCGGCCATCCGGCCCTGCGAACCCGCCGGACGGGCCGGGACTCCCTCCGTACCTTCGGGCAGCTAACCCTGGGCATCGCCGTCGCCGACGGGGACGAACTGCTCACCGCCGTGGTATCGCAGGCCGACCAGCTGGATTTCGCGTCCTTCGTGGCCGGCTACCAGACCGGTATCGAGGACGCCCGGCACGGCCGTGCGGAGGCGGACGGCCGGGTCACCCTGAACGTCTCCCATCTGGACGTACCGGGGATCCACTTCGCGGTGCCGGTGGTGGTGGCGCCCGCCGTGGCGACCCTCTTCCTCGGAGCTGCCGACGCACGCGGCGAAAGGCAACTGGTACTGGCTTTCGACCATCTGGTCCTCGGAGGTGAACAGGCGGCCCGCTACCTCCACGATCTCCGGACGGCGATCGGCCGGCTCGTGGGTGGCGCCGAAGCACCGGCGCCCACCGTGGCGTCCACGCCCCCCGACACCCTCGCCGAGCGCATCGCGGCGAAGGCGGCGGAGATCACCGGCACCCCCGTCGACGCCGGCCTGCCGCTGGGCCGGCAGGGACTCACCTCCGCCGGGGCGGTACGGCTGGCGGCCGAGCTGAGCACCGAGTACGGCGTGCCGCTGGCCCCGACCGCGATGTGGCGGCATCCCACCGCCCATGCCCTGGCCCTGCACCTCACCGGAGCCGCCGCCCCGGACGTGCCCGTACCCGCGAACGTATCGGCACGCGACGGCGACCCCATCGCGGTCATCGGCATCGGCTGCCGGTTCCCCGGCGGGGTGACCGGCCCGGACGAGTTCTGGCGTCTTCTCGCCGACGCGACGGACGCCACCGGAGAGGCACCGGTCGACCGCGGCTGGGACCTGGATGCCGTTCGCGCCGACCTCACGACGCGCCGTGGCGGCTTCCTCGCCGACGCGTCGGGCTTCGACGCCGGCTTCTTCTCCCTCTCTCCGAGGGAGGCGGAGGCGATGGAGCCGCAGCAGCGGCTGCTTCTCGAAACCGCCTGGGAGGCCCTCGAACGGGCCCGTATCGTCCCGGCGTCGCTGGCCGGCAGCCGGACCGGAGTCTTCACCGGACTGATGCCCAGCGACTACGCCCACCAGCACCGCTCCGAGCCCGGCGGCCATCTGCTCACAGGCGTGCTGCCGAGCGTCGCCTCGGGGCGGATCGCGTACGTCCTCGGTCTGGAAGGGCCGGCCATCAGCGTCGACACCGCCTGCTCCTCGTCGCTCACCGCGGTACACCTCGCCTGCCGGTCGCTACGGACGGGAGAGTGCGACCTCGCCCTGGCGGGCGGCGCCACCGTCATGGCGACTCCGGCCGATCTGATCGGGTTCAGCGCTCAGCGGGCCCTCGCCGCCGACGGCCGCAGCAAGGCGTTCGGAGCGGACGCCGACGGCATGGGCGCCGCGGAGGGCGCCGGAATGCTCACCCTTCAGCGGCTCCGCGACGCGGAGGCCGCCGGGCATCCCGTGCTCGCCGTGATCCGCGGCTCCGCCCTCAACCAGGACGGCGCGTCCAGCACCATGACCGCGCCCAGCGGCCTGGCCCAGGAGCGCGTGATCATGGACGCCCTCACCGATGCCGGACTCACACCCGGCGATGTCGACGCCGTCGAGGCCCACGGCACCGGCACCGCCCTGGGCGACCCCGTCGAGGCCGAAGCCCTGCTGGCGACCTACGGGAGAAGTCGCACCGCCGGCCCGCTGCGGCTCGGCTCGGTGAAGTCGAACCTCGGCCATACCCAGGCCGCCGCCGGCGTGGCCGGACTCATCAAGGGCGTACTCTCCCTCCGGCACGAGACACTGCCTCCCACCCTGCACGCCGAGCGGCCCTCACAGCACATCACCTGGGACGACGAACGCATCCGCCTGCTCACCCGGGCACAGCCCTGGCCCGCCGGAGGCCGCCCGCGCCGGATCGGTGTCTCGTCCTTCGGCCTCAGCGGGACCAACGCCCACATCGTCCTGGAAGAGGCCCCGCCGCACGAGCGGACGGATGCGCGCGAGGAGGGCGATCCGCCGACAGGACGACTCGTGCCCTTCGTCTGGCCGCTCTCCGCGCATTCCCCCGAAGCCCTGCGCGAGAACGCCGCACGGCTCGCCCGGCATATCGAGGAACGGCCCGGGATCTCCCTCGCCGACATCGGGCATTCCCTCGCCACCACCCGTACCCACCATTCCTGGCGAGCCGCGCTCGCCCTGGATCCCCGGGACAGCCACGACTCGGCCCTCATCGCTCTGCGCGCCCTCGCCTCCGGTGACGACCACCCCGCCGTCTTCACGGCCGACGTTCCCGTGCATTCCTCCGCCCCGCGTCTGGTGTGGGTGTTCCCGGGACACGGACCCCGGTGGGCGGGTGCCGGAGCGGAGTTGTACGAGACCGAACCGGTCTTCCGCCACCACCTCGACCGCTGCGCGGAGGCCTTGTCACAGTTCGTGGAATGGGATCTCCTCGCGGTCCTGCGAGGGGAAACGGGGACGTTGCGCCTGAAGGATCAGGGGGTGGCCCAGCCCGCGCTGTGGGCGGTGACGGTCTCCCTGGCCCGGCTGTGGGAGTCGTACGGCATCACCCCCGACGCGGTCGTCGGCCACTCCCAGGGCGAGGTCGCCGCCGCCCATATCGCCGGATCCCTCACCCTGGAGGAAGCCGCCCGCGTCATCACCCTCCGGTCGCGGCTGATCGACACCCTGAAGGGCACCGGCGGGATCGTCTTCCTGACACTCGGTGAGGCGGAGACGCTGGACCTGCTGGCGCCCTGGGAAGGGCGGCTGTCACTCGCCGTCGTGAACGGCCCCGCCTCGACGGCGGTCTCCGGTGAGGGACCCGCCCTGGCCGAACTCCGCGCCCACTGCGTCGCGCACGACATTCCCGTAGGGATGCTGGAGAAGATAGCGGCCGGGCACAGCCCCATGGTGGAGAGCCTCCGGGAGTCGATGCTCACCGAGTTGGCGGGAACAGCCCCCCGCCCGGCCGACTACCCCTTCTACTCCACCGTCGACGGGTACCCGCGCGACACGCCCCTCACCGGAGGGGAACTGGGCGCGGATTACTGGTGGGACAACCTCCGCCGGACCGTCCGCTTCCACGGCACCGTGGAAACGCTACGGGAATCGGGGCACACCACCTATCTCGAAATCAGCCCCCGCCCCACTCTCGCGCCGGCGATCCAGCACATCCTGAACGCGGCCGATCCGGCCGGCCCGTGGTCACCGCTCGTCTGCGGCACTCTGCGGCGGAAGCGCCCCGAACGGGCGACGCTGCCGCTCCTCTACTGTCACGGCCACGCTCCCGGCTGGACCGCCGTGCACCCGGGGGCGCGCGTGGTGGATCTGCCCACGTACGCCTTCCAGCACGAGCACTACTGGCTGTCCGGGGATCCCGCCGGCCCGGGTGTTCCGGCCGGTGCCACCGCCACCGGCCATCCACTGTTGAGCACCGCCCTGGAGCTGGCCGGGCAGGACACCACCGTCCTGGTCGGCCGGGTCTCGGCCGCCCGGCTGCCCTGGCTCGCCGATCACACCGTCGAGGGCGTCCCCTTGCTGCCCGCGGCGGCCGTGACCGAGGCGGCCCTGTACGCCGGCGACCTCATCGGCGCGCCCCGGCTGACGGAACTCGTCCTGCGGCAGCCGGTGTTCCTCGACCGGCCGCGAGAGGTCCAACTCGCGGTGAACCACGGCACCGGCGCCTTCACCCTGCACACCCGGCCGTACGGGACCGAGGACGACGAGCCGTGGCAGCTCTGCGCCACGGGTGAGCTGAGCACCGACGTACCGGACGGCACGAACCACCCGGGCGTGCCGGAGACCGGCGAGCCGCTCGACGCGCGGGAATGCTACGCCGCTCTCGCCGACGCGGGATACGTCTACGGCCCGGCCTTCCGGGGCATCACCGCACTCGAGCGGGGTGACGAAGGGTTCTCCGCACAGGTGCGGCTGCCCGACGGTCTCGATGCCGAGGGCTACGGCATTCACCCCGCCCTGCTGGACGCCGCCCTTCAGCCACTGCTGCTCAGGGCCGGCGACGGGGTACGGCTGCCGTTCAGCCTCTCCGGGATCACCCTGCACGCCACCGGCGCCACCGCCCTGCGGGTCCGGGTCCGTGCCATCGGCACGGACGCCTGGAGCGTGGCGGCGTACGACCCGGCGGGGGCTCCCGTCGTCACGGTCGGCTCCGTGACCACCCGCCCCTACCGTCCCGCCGTCGAGCAGCGGCACCCGGCTGTGCACCGCGATCTGCTGCGGCTGGTCTGGGCCCCGGGAACGGACCCGGTCCCGGCGGAAACCGCGGATGACGCCCTGTGCTGGTCCGCGCCCGACGGCGCGGGCGACGCGTTCACCAGGACCCGCGAACTGCTCCACCGCGGCCTGTCGTTCCTTCGGGAGTGGCTCACCGACCCGGCGCACGAGGCGGCGCGGCTCGTCGTGGTCACCCGGCGGGCCGTCGCCACCCATCCCGGGGAGCCCGTCGATCCCGCCGGAGCGGCCCTGTGGGGGCTGGCGCGCAGCGCCCAGTCAGAGCATCCCGGGCGGATCGTCCTGCTCGACCACGACGGGCCCGCCGCGGACGGGCCGCCTCCGGAAGCGCTCCGCGCCGCGCTCGCCGCGACGGTGCCCCAAGTGGCATGGCGTACCGGGGTGCCGTATCTGCCCGCCCTCCGCCCCGGCACGCCGGAAGGCGGGCCGGGCGGGCCGCCTCCCGGTAACGACTGGCACCTGGACACCACCAGTACCTCCGGCACCGGCACCGTCGATGATCTGGTCTACCGGACAGCCCCGGAACGGGAGCCCGTAGGGCGACAGGTACGCCTGCGGACAAGAGCGGCGGGAGTGAATTTCTACGATGTCGCGGTCTGTCTCGGCCTGCTGGACGACCACGAGGGCCTCGGTGTGGAGGCTGTCGGGACGGTGACCGATATCGGCCCGGACGTCGTACGGCTACGCCCGGGCGACCGCGTCATGGGGCTGGTGCCGCACGCCTTCGCACCCACCGGTGTCGCCGACGAGCGGCTGCTGATCCCCGTTCCGGAAGGCTGGAGCGATGGGGAGGCCGCGGCAGCGACGGCAGCGTACGGCACCGCCTACCACGCCCTGGTGACCCTCGCGGACGTCCGCCCCGGGCAGCGGGTGCTGATCCACGCGGGTGCCGGGGGCGTCGGGCACGCGGCGATCCGCCTCGCACAGCATCTGGGGGCCGAGGTGTACGCGACGGCCTCACCGGCGAAGTGGCCCGTCCTGGAGGGGCTCGGGGTCCGGGTGGGGCGGATCGCCGGCTCCCGGAGCCTCGACTTCGAGGACGCCTTCCGGGAGGCCACCGCCGGGGCGGGCATGGATGTCGTGCTCAACGCACTGGCGGGCGAGTTCACCGACGCTTCCCTGCGGCTCCTGCCCGCCGGAGGGCACTTCGTCGAGATGGGGAAGACCGATCTGCGCGATCCCGCCGAGGTGGCCGCCGCCCACCCCGGTGTCGACTATCGGGCCTTCTCCCTCACGGCACTCGACATCCCCGTGCTGGAAGCCACCCTCGGCGCGCTGGGGGAACTGTTCGCCTCGGGTGCGCTGCCGCCACTGCCCACCACCGGCTACGACATCCGCGAGGCCCACGAGGCATTCCGGCTGATGACCTCCGCGCGGCACACCGGCAAACTCGCCCTCACCCTGCCCGTTCCGATCGACCCCGGCGGAACCGTACTGATCACCGGAGGCACCGGTACGCTGGCCGGCCTGGCCGCTCGGCAGCTCGCCGCTCGATATCCCGGGATCCGTCTGCTGCTGGTCTCCCGGCAGGGCGCCGCATCCCCCGGCGCCGCGGCCCTCACCGCCGAGTTGGCCGAAGACGGTGCCGATGTGGTGGTCGTGGCCCGTGACCTCACCGAACCCGGCGCGGTCCGCGAGCTCGTCGAGGGGATCGGTACGGAGCGTCCCCTCACCGCGGTTCTGCACACCGCCGTACAGCTCGCGGACGCCCCCGTCACCGCCCTCACCCCGGAGCGGATGGATCACGTGCTGGACGTGAAAGCCGGCGTGGCCTGGGAACTGCACCGGGCCACCGCCGACCACGACCTGTCCGCGTTCGTTCTGTACTCCAGCGTCGCGGGTGTATTCGGCACCACGGGGCAAGGCAACTACGCCGCCGCCAACGCCTTCCTGGACGCCCTGGCCCACCACCGTCATCTGGGCGGGCTGCCCGCGACATCGCTCGCCTGGGGGCTCTGGGAGCCGGACTCCGCGGGTACCCGCCTGACCGATGTCGACCGGGCCCGGCTGGAACGCACCGGTCTGGCCCCGATCACCGCCGAACGCGGTGCGGCACTGCTCGATCACGCGCTCGCCCGGGGCGTCGCCGCCCTCGTCCCCGCACCACTGACCCGAGCCGTTCGCACGGGGCGCTCCGACCCGATCCATCCCCTGCTCCGGTATCTGGGCCGTCCGGCCAGGCGCACCGCCGGCGCCCCGGAACCCCGGAAGGGCGATGACACCCTGGCGGCCCGGTTGGCGGCCCTTCCGCCGGAACGGCGGTCGGGCGAGGTCCTCACCCTGCTGCGTGGCCACGCCGCCACCGTCCTGGGTCGCCCTTCGCCCCACGACATCGCACCCGAGGCCACCTTCAAGGCCCTGGGATTCGACTCGCTCACCGCGTTGGAGCTGCGCAACGCCCTCACCCGCAGCGCGGGCGTCCGGCTGTCACCGACGCTCGTCTTCGACCATCCCACCCCGAAGGAACTCAGCGCGCACCTGGTGTCCGTGCTCGTCCCGCAGCCACCGCACGATGCGCGAACGCCTTACAGCAACGGCGGGTCGGCCGTGCCGGACCGCTTCGACAGCGCGAGTCCCGACGAACTCGTCGACCTCGCGATGGAGGAGGAGTGAGCCCCGGGCCCACCACCGGCACCGGGGCGGACCCAGCCCTCCCGACATCCCGCTTCGCCCGTTCACTTCCCTCGGGGGCCACGATGACGCAGCTTCCTCCGCTCACCACGACGACGGCCCTGGGGCGCCCGGCCGTGGACCTGCGCGACGTCGGCGACCTGCTCGCCCGCGACCCGCACACCGTCTACGGCCGACTGCTCGCCGAGGGCCCCGTTCAGTGGGCCGTCCAGCCCGACGGCACGCCGACCTGGCTGGTGCTCGGCTACCCGGAGGTCAAGGAGGCCCTCTCGCACCCCGCTCTGTCCAGCGATGCCGTCAACGCCTCCCCCTCATGGCGCCTTCGATACCGGGGTTCGGCGGACGCCACCCAAATGCCCCAAGGCCGTGTCCTCGTGCTCACGGATCCACCTGAACACACCCGGCTGCGCAAACCGGTCGCCAAAGCGTTCTCCTCCTCCCGGGCACGGGACCTCCTGCCCCTGATCGAGAAGACCACCGAACGTCTGGTAAGCAGGCTGCCGCAGGCGTCCTCGTTCGACGCGGTCGAAGACTTCGCCGCCCCCCTCGCCCTGACCGTGATCTGCGACGTCCTCGGCATCAGCGACTCCGATCAGGTGCGCATGCGGAGCTGGACACACCGCATCTCCTTCGCCACCCGTACGGAGGACGCCATGGCCGCCCGCCGCGAGCTGATTCCCTACGCCGATCAGTTGATCTCGGAGAAACTTGCCTGTCCGGGCCCCGACCTCATGAGCGCTCTCCTGCGCACCGTGGACGCCGAGCTGCTCTCCCCCACCGAACTGCGAGCCACTCTCATCGCCCTTTTCAACGGTGGTCACGAAACCAGTATCAGCCTTCTGGCCAGTGCCCTCCTGTGCTTGCTCACGCACCCTGACCAACTCGCCATGCTGCGCGCCGATCCCACGCTGATCGACCAGGCCATCGACGAAACGCTGCGCTTCGAACCCCCCCTCACCATTCCCATGTACCGGTTCGCCCGGTGTGATCTCACCCTCGGGGACGGCTTCGTCATTCCCCGTGACGGCAGCCAGGTCTCGATCGTGCTCGTCAGCGCTCTCCGCGATCCCCGTGCCTTCCCCGACCCCCATACCTTCGACATCCAGCGCCCTGCCGGTGAACGACTGCCCTTCGGGCACGGCATCCATTTCTGCCCCGGTTGGGCCCTGGCCCGCCTGGAGGCAGCCGTCGGCCTTCCCGCGCTTCTCAACCGCTTTCCGGACCTGGCCCTCGCCGCCGATCCGGCGACGCTCGACTGGCACCCCGGGCCTCCCATCCGCAGCCTCGGCGGTCTGCCCCTGCTCACCCGACCCCTGTCGATCCCCTCTTCCGCACCGTCCGGCGGCTGAGCCATGACCACTCCTCGTATCCGCCCCCTGGCCCCCGAACACCACGCCCCCGAGGTGCGCGGGCTGCTGGCCCGAGTACCCCACTCGCCCCTGCGCACCTCGAACCTCAACGCCACGGTCGCCCACCACCCGGCACTGTTCGTCGCCACGGCCCCGTTCTCAACGGCGCTGCTGTTCAACGGGCTGCTGCCGGCCCGGGACAGGGAACTGGTGATCCTGCGCACCGCTCATCTCGCCGACTCCGCGTACGTACGCAGCCACCACATACCCCTGGCCCACCGTGCAGGTCTGACCGAGGCCGAGATCGTTCGTACTGCCTCCGGGCCGGCGGCCGAGGGCTGGTCCCGGCACGACGCGGCCCTGCTCGCAGCAGCCGACGAACTCCACCACCGGGCCGCAGTCACCGACGAGACCTGGCATCGGCTCTCCGAGAGCTACGACACCCGACAACTGATCGAAGTCGTCGTGTTGGCCGGCTACTACCGCATGTGGTCGGCGACCGCCAACAGCTGGGGAGTCGAACTGGACCCCGTTTCCACGTCCGAGGAGGGCCCCGATGCAGTCGGCGGATGACCGTACGATCCACGCGCTGCGTACCACGCTGCGCGAAAACGCCCGGTTGAAGAGCCTCGTCAAGACGGTCCGGGAACCCATCGCGGTCGTGGCCATGGGCTGCCGGTTCCCCGGCTCGGTGGGCACGCCCGGAGAGCTGTGGCAGCTCCTGGACGAAGGCGGGGACACGGTGGGGCCCCTGCCCGAGGACCGCGGTTGGGACCTCGCCACGGCGCGCGGACTCATCGCTTCCCGGACCGGGGCTCCCCATGGCGCGCGCCTGCACAGCCTGACGGACGTCGCGGGATTCGACGCCGCGTTCTTCGAGATCTCCCCGCGTGAGGCGACCGGCATGGACCCCCAGCAGCGGATCCTGCTGGAAGTCGCCTGGGAGACCCTGGAACGCGCCGGCATCGCTCCCGACGCACTCGCCGGAACCGCCACCGGAGTCTTCACCGGCATCTTCACCTATCCGTACGGCCTGGGAGCCGAGTTCGGTGAGGACAGACAGCCCGACGAGGGGTACGGCCTCACCGGGACCACGGGCAGTGTCGCTTCGGGCCGCATCGCCTACACCCTCGGTCTGCGGGGGCCCGCGATCAGTGTGGACACGGCCTGTTCGTCCTCCCTCGTCGCGATCCACCTCGCCTGCCAGGCGCTGCGTACCGGCGACTGCGATCTGGCTCTCGCGGGCGGCGCCACGGTCCAGTCCACGCCCGGAGCGCTGTTCGGACTCGTCTCATTGGGCGCGATCGCTCCCGACGGACGCTGCAAGGCGTTCGGCGCGGGTGCCGACGGCATGGGCCTCTCCGAAGGCGCCGGCCTGGTCCTGCTGGAACGGCTCGCCGACGCATACGAGAACGGCCACCCGGTACTGGCTGTGATCCGCGGCTCCGCCGTCAACCAGGACGGCGCCTCCAATGGTCTGACCGCTCCCAACGGCCCCGCCCAGCAGGGCGTCATCCGTGCCGCGCTGCGCAACGCCCGCCTGGAGCCGGGCGATATCGACGTCGTGGAGGCCCACGGCACCGGTACCGCGCTCGGCGACCCCATCGAGGCTCAGGCGCTGACGGCGGTCTACGGAGATTCCCGGCATCTGCCGCTCCATCTGGGGTCCATCAAGTCCAATCTCGGTCACACCGGTGCCGCCGCCGGGGTGGCCGGAGTGATGAAGATGGTCCTCGCGCTCCGGCACGAGCGGCTGCCGCGCACGCTGTACGCCGACGAGCCGAGTCCGCACGTCGACTGGGCCCACAGCCGCCTCCGCCTGCTCAACGAGGCCACCGACTGGCCCGTCCGAGCGAGCCGTACCCGGCGTGCCGCCGTCTCCTCCTTCGGTATCTCGGGCACCAATGCCCATCTGGTCCTCGAAGAGGCTCCCCGGCGCTCCCCGGATTCCGTACCGCCCGCGGAGGACGTCGGACCGCTGTTGTTCCCGTTCTCCGCGAAGTCACCGGCCGCCCTGCGCGGCCAGGCGAGCCGACTGCGCGAACTCGTCGACACGACGCCTGAACTTGCCCCCGCGACGCTCGCTCACGCCCTGGCAACCACGCGTGCCCATTTGCGGCACCGGGCCGTGGTCAGGGCCACCACCCGCGGGGAACTCCTCAGCGGGCTCGACGCCGTGTCCGCCGGCGACCCGGCCCCCGGGCTCGCCACGGGAGCGGGCGACGGGGGGCGTCTCGTGTGGGTGTTTCCGGGGCAGGGGTCGCAGTGGCCGGGGATGGGGCTGGAGCTGTACGACACCGAACCGGTCTTCCACCACCACCTCGACGCCTGTGCAAAAGCCCTCTCCCCCTGGGTGACCTGGGACCTCCTCGCAGTACTCCGCGGGGACACAAGCGCCCCGGACCTCACCGAACTAGGGGTCGTCCAACCGGCCCTGTGGGCGGTCATGATCTCCCTCGCCCGCCTCTGGGAGTCCTACGGCATCACCCCCGACGCCGTCATCGGCCACTCCCAAGGCGAAATCGCCGCCGCCCACATCGCCGGAGCCCTCACCCTCCAAGACTCCGCCCGCATCGTCGCACTCCGCTCCCAAGCAGCCGCCACCCTCCAAGGCCGAGGAGACATGGCCTCCCTCGCCCTCGGCGAAACCGACACCCTCAAACTCCTCGCAACGCATCGCGAATGCTCACTCGCCGCCGTCAACAGCCCCACAGCAACCGTCATCTCCGGCCCCCGCACCACCCTCCAACAACTCATCACCACCTGCACCCAACGCAACATCCCCGCACGCCTCCTCAACATCGGATTCCCCTCCCACAGCCCCGACCTCGACCGCGTCCAACAACAAATCCTCACCGAACTCGCCACCATCACCCCACACACAACCACCTACCCCTTCCACTCCACCGTCGACAACCACCCCCACCACACCCCCCTCAACGGCCAAGAACTCACCGCCACCTACTGGTGGCACAACATCCGCCACACCGTCCGCTTCCACAACACCATCCAAAACCTCCTCACCACCGGACACACCACCTACCTCGAAATCAGCCCCCACCCCACCCTCCAACCCTCACTTCACGAGAACGCCGCAGCGAGCCCCGTCCACTGTCTCGCCAGCCTGCGGCGAGGGCTCGGAACCCAGGCCGAATTCCACGCGCGGCTCGGTGACGCCTACGCGTACGGGCTGCCGCTCGACTGGACTCGGCTGGTGGCCGACCCGCCCTCGGCCGGCGGCCGCCGGATCGAGTTGCCGACGTACCCGTTCCAGCACCGGCGTTACTGGCAGAACTCCGTCTCCCCGGCCACCCCCGGTGCGCAGACCGCTCCTCCTTCCCAGCCGGACGAACCCTCCGACGGGTTCGCCACGATGCTGCCCGCGGCCCGCGACCAGGCCGTCGCCGCCCTCGTACGCCGGCATGCCGCCGCCGTCCTCGGTCACCATTCCGCGGACGCCCTGGACGACGGCGCGACCTTCAAGGAGCTGGGATTCGACTCCGTACTCGTCACCCGACTGTGCGCCGCAGTCGGTGAGGCCACCGGGCTCCCTGTCCCGGGTTCAACGGTCTTCAGCCATCCCACGCCACGGGCGCTCAGCCGGTACCTGAGCGGACAGCTCGCGCCCGACGCCGGGGAGCAGGACCCGAGTCCCGCCGTCGCCCTGCCGGTCGGCCGTCCCCAACGTCGTCTGGATGCCACCGCGATCCGGGCCGCGGGCACCGACGAACTGCTCGCCCTCCTCGACGAACGCCGTCCGAATACGCAGGGAGCCGACCATGGCCGGTGAGGAACAGAGGCTGCTCAGCCGGCTCAAGGAGGTCGCACTCGATCTCGCCGAAACCGAGCGGCTTCTGGACGAGGTCACACGCGGACCGATCGCCGTCGTCGCGATGGGCTGCCGTCTGCCCGGGGGTGCGCACGGTCCCCGCGAACTCTGGCGTCTGCTGGCCGAGGGACACGACGCCGTCGGGCCCTTCCCCCAGGACCGCGGCTGGGACACCGCACGCCTCTTCCATCCCGACCCGGGCCATCCCGGCACCTCGTACGTGCGGCACGGCGGCTTCCTTTACGACGCCGCCGAGTTCGACGCTGCCTTCTTCGGGATCTCCCCGCGTGAGGCGATGGCGATGGATCCTCAGCAGCGACTGCTGCTGGAGGTCGCCTGGGAGACCCTGGAGCGGGCCGGTATCGACCCCCACCGACTCCGGGGAACCCCCACCGGGGTCTTCGCCGGGATCGTGGGACAGGCCCTCGGGGGCGGTGAGGCGGGCGACAGCGCCGAGGGCTTCCGCGTCACCGGGACCCTGGCCAGTGTCGCCTCCGGCCGCATCGCCTACACCCTCGGCCTGCGGGGGCCCGCCGTCAGTGTGGACACCGCCTGCTCCTCTTCGCTCGTGGCGACCCACCTCGCCTGCCAGGCCCTGCGTCGGGGCGATTGCACGCTGGCACTCGCCGGTGGTGTCACCGTGCTCCCCACGCCGGACATGTTCGTCGAGTTCTCCCGGCAGCGGGGGCTCGCTCCGGACGGCCGGTGCAAGTCCTTCGCCGCCGCCGCCGACGGAACCGCCTGGGCGGAGGGGGCGGGGCTGCTGCTGCTGGAACGGCTCACCGACGCACGCGAGAACGGCCACCCGGTACTGGCCGTGATCCGCGGCTCCGCCCTCAACCAGGACGGCGCCTCCAACGGTCTCTCCGCCCCGAACGGACTCGCCCAGGAAGCCGTCATCCGTGCCGCGCTGCGCGACGCAGGCCTGGAGCCGGACGACATCGACGCGGTGGAGGCCCATGGCACCGGCACGACCCTGGGCGACCCCATCGAAGCCCAGGCCCTCGTCCGTACCTACGGACACCGGCGCGCCCCGGAGCGACCACTGCTCCTGGGGTCGGTCAAGTCCAATCTCGGGCACACCGGTGCCGCCGCCGGGGTCGCCGGAGTGATGAAGATGGTCCTCGCGCTCCGGCACGAGCGTCTGCCCCGCTCGCTGCACATCGACGCTCCCACCTCTGACGTCGTCTGGGGCGACGGGGTACGGCTACTGCGTGACAGCTCGGCCTGGCCCCGTACTCCGGAGCGCTCTCGCAGGGCGGGCATATCCTCCTTCGGGGTCTCCGGCACCAACGCCCATCTCGTCATCGAAGAGCCTCCCGAACCCGACGACGACTCGCCTCAGGATTCTCTGGAGAACAGCGGTCCGCTCCTCTTCCCGCTCTCGGCCGCGACTCCGACGGCTCTGCGGGCCCGGGCGAAGCAGCTCGGCGATCTGGTGAACGGGGAGTCCGCACCGCGCCTCGCCGATATCGCCTTCTCCCTGGCGGACACCCGTGCCCATCTGCGGCATCGCGCGGTCATCACCGCCGGTACCCGTCAGGAGCTCGGCGACCGGCTCGCCGCCCTGGCGGCTGGGAAGGACGGGCCCGGCACCGTGCGGCAGACCCCCGGGGCCGGCGCCGACCAGCGCCGCCTGGTGTGGGTGTTTCCGGGGCAGGGGTCGCAGTGGCTCGGGATGGGGATGGAGCTGTACGACACCGAGCCGGTCTTCCGCCACCACCTCGACGCCTGCGCAAAAGCCCTCTCCCCCTGGGTGACCTGGGACCTCCTCGCAGTACTCCGCGGGGACACCGGCGCCCCGGACCTCACCGAACTAGGGGTCGTCCAACCCGCCCTGTGGGCGGTCATGATCTCCCTCGCCCGCCTCTGGGAGTCCTACGGCATCACCCCCGACGCCGTCATCGGCCACTCCCAAGGCGAAATCGCCGCCGCCCACATCGCCGGAGCCCTCACCCTCCAAGACTCCGCCCGCATCGTCGCACTCCGCTCCCAAGCAGCCGCCACCCTCCAAGGCCGAGGAGACATGGCCTCCCTCGCCCTCGGCGAAACCGACACCCTCAAACTCCTCGCACCCCACCAGGACACCTGCTCACTCGCCGCCGTCAACAGCCCCACAGCAACCGTCATCTCCGGCCCCCGCACCACCCTCCAACAACTCATCACCACCTGCACCCAACGCAACATCCCCGCACGCCTCCTCAACATCGGATTCCCCTCCCACAGCCCCGACCTCGACCGCGTCCAACAACAAATCCTCACCGAACTCGCCACCATCACCCCACAAACAGCCACCTACCCCTTCCACTCCACCGTCGACAACCACCCCCACCACACCCCCCTCAACGGCCAAGAACTCACCGCCACCTACTGGTGGCACAACATCCGCCACACCGTCCGCTTCCACAACACCATCCAAAACCTCCTCACCACCGGACACACCACCTACCTCGAAATCAGCCCCCACCCCACCCTCCAACCCTCACTTGAGGGCATCGCCGAACAGTGGGCCGGAGACGACAAGTCACGCGCCGCCGCCGTCACGGTGACCGGCACCCTGCGCCGGGGCGAGGGCGTAACGGCGATGCTCTCGGCCGTGGGCCGCCTCTACACGGCGGGGTACGACCCGGACTGGGCCGCCCTGTACGGCACCACCGGAGGGCGCCGCATCGAACTGCCCACGTACCCCTTCGAACGGCGCCGTTACTGGAACGCCCCCGCCCGGACGGGTGACCCTACGGCGCTGGGACTCGGGCGGATCGACCACCCTCTGCTGAGCGCAGTCGTCGAGCTGCCCCAGGACGGTGAGCTGCTGTTCACGGGCCGACTCGACCACGAACGCCACTCCTGGGCGGCTCATCACTCCATCGACGGTACCGCCGTACTGCCCGCGGTGGCCGTCGTCGAACTCCTTGCGGAGGCAGCCCGGTTCACGAGCCTCCCGGTTGTTGAGGAAGTCGTCTTCGAGCAGCCGCTGGTCCTGCCCGACCAGTACCGGGTGCAGCTGCGCGTCCGGGTGCTCGCCCTACAGCGGGGGCGGCGAACCGTCCAGTTCTACGCCCGGCCCGACGAGCAGGGCGAGGGAGACGGCGGTTGGGTCCGACACGCCAGTGCCGTGTTCGCGCCCGAGGATTCCCGGGCGCACGAGCGCGCCCCCCTCGTCTGGCCCCCGAAAGGCGGCGATCCGGTCGCGGTGGACGCCATCCGGCAGCGGATGGCGGAGCTCCGTTACACCTTCGGGCCCGCCTTCCTCGGTCTGCGTGCCGTATGGCGTCTCGGCGACATGGTGTACTGCGAGGCCGTACTGCCCGAATCCGTCAGCGACGGCACGGCGGGGTACCGGTTGCATCCGGCCCTCTTCGACGCCGCGCTGCACGGTCTGCTCGCCTCGAAGAGCGGCGACCGGGACGGCATCGTCAGGCTGCCGTTCGGCTGGAGCGACGTACGGGTGACGGGCTCGGCGCGCCGTACGGTGCGGTCCCGGTGCCGGCAGGTGGCCGCGGACGAGTTCGAGGCGACACTGTACGACGAGTCCGGTGCGGTCGTCGTGACCGGCACGTTCACCACTCGGCCCCTCCCGCTCGACCAGCTCGCCCGGCTGTCCGGAGAGGGACGGCTCTACCACGTCGGCTGGACGGTGGCCGAGACGACGTCCGGGCAGACCCGTGAGCGTCCCGCCGTCGCTCTGCTCGGGGAGGAAAACACCGACCTGGACGATGTGTTGCGGGCGTCGGAACGCCGGTTCGACCGCTATCCGGGGCTCCCCGAACTCGTCGCGGCGCTCGACCGGCACACCCCGGCGCCCGACGTGGTATGCCTGCGCCGCCCCGACCGGGAGGACCCCGACGCCGACTCCGTACGGAGCACCGTCCTCACCCTTCTGGAGACGGCCCGGAGCTGGATCGCGGACGATCGTCTCAGCGCCTCACGGCTGGTGCTGGTGACCCGGGGCGCGGCGGCGGTCTCCCCTGGTGACGACGTACCCGATCCGGTCCAGGCCGCCGTGTGGGGGTTGGTCCGCTCGGCCCAGCTGGAGGAACCCGGCCGGTTCGCGCTGCTCGACCTCGCCTGCGACGAGGCAGTGACCGCGGAGACGCTCGACTCGGCGTGGGCGGCGTTCGCCGACGGTGCGGAACAGCTCGCCGCTCGGGGCGGCAATCTGCTGAGCCCCCGTCTGCGGCAGGTCGAGCCGGAGGAGGCGTTGAACGCGCCGGCGGCCGACGCCTGGCGGCTCGTGCGCGGCACGGGCGGCACACTGGAGGGTCTGGCCCTCGCCCCCGCCCCTGAGGCTCTCGCCCCCTTGACCTCGGGACAGGTGCGGATCGAGGTGCGCGCCGCTGGGCTGAACTTCCGCGATCTTCTCATCGCTCTCGGGTCGGACGCCACCGGCGCCGACGCCGCTCTGGGGCGCGACGTCGCCGGCACCGTCGTCGAGACCGCGCCGGACGTCACCGGGCTCGCACCGGGCGACCGAGTGGCCGGACTGGCCGTGCCCGCCCTGGCCACCCATGTGATCGCCGACCACCGGCTCGTGGTCCGTATCCCCGATGAACTGTCCTTCCCGCAGGCGGCATCACTGCCCGCCGTATGGGCCACCGCCCATTACGGCCTGGTGGAACTCGCCCGCCTGGAGCCCGGCGAGACCGTACTCGTCCACGCCGGGACGGGTGGGGTGGGCACCGTCGCCGTCCAGATCGCCCAGCGGCTCGGCGCCACCGTGTTCGCGACCGCGCACCGCACCAAATGGCCCGCGCTGCGCGCTCTCGGCCTCGCCGACACGCATATCGCGGACTCGCGCGGCCTCGACTTCGAGGAGCGGATCCGCACGGCCACCCGGGGACGCGGGGTGGACGTGGTCGTCAACAGCCTGACGGGCGCCTTCATCGACGCCTCCCTACGGCTGCTGGCACCCGGTGGACGGTTCGTCGAGATCGGTGTCGCCGACCTGCGCGACCCCGCCGACCTCGCCCGCCTCCACCCGGACATCGCCTACCTGCCGTTCCAGCTACTCAGCGGTGACTGCTCCGTCGAGCGCGTCTCCGACCTGCTCGCCGACCTGGCCGGGCTCTGGCGGTCCGGGGACGCGCCCCGGCTCCCCCTCCACTGCCGGGACATCCGGCACGCCCCCGAGGCGTTCCGGTACATGCGCGACGCCCGACACGTCGGCAAGCTCGTCCTCACCATGCCCCGGGCCGCCGACCCGGAGGGCACCGTCCTGGTCACCGGCGGCACCGGAACGATAGGGCGGGCGGTGACGCGCCACCTGGCGAAACGCGGCTTCCGGCATCTGCTGCTGCTCAGCCGCTCCGGCACCCGCGCCCCGGGCGTAGAGGAGCTGCGCGCCGAGCTGACCGCCGAAGGCGCCGAGCTGACCGTACATTCCTGTGACACCGCCGACCCGGACGCGCTCGCCGACGCCCTGGCCGCCATCCCGGAGGCACACCCTCTCACCGCCGTGATGCACCTCGCGGGCGTCATCGACGACGGCGTGCTGAGTTCCCTGACGCCTCAGCGGGTCGCCGACGTGCTACGGCCCAAGACGGACGCCGCGCTCCATCTGCACCGGCTCACCCAGGGGCTGGATCTCGCCGAGTTCGTGCTGTTCTCCTCGGGAGCCGGAACGCTGGGCGGCTCCGGTCAGGCGCACTACGCGGCGGCCAACGCCGTCCTCGACGCACTGGCCCGGCACCGGCGGGCCCGAGGTCTGCCCGCACAGTCCCTGGCATGGGGTTTCTGGGGCGAGCGCAGCACCATGACCGGCCATCTCACCGGCACCGACGAGGCCCGTATCCACAGCCTTGGAGTCCTCCCCTTCGACACCGAGGAGGGCCTCGCCCTGTTCGATTCCGCGCGGGCGCTGCCCCACCCGGTACTGGCTCCACTGCGGCTGGGCCTCGGCCCGTTGCGGTCCCGCGCGGCGCGGGGTGAACCCGTCCCGCCGCTCCTCCGGGACCTAGTGCGCACGTCACCCGTACGGGACCCCGGCAACGAACCCACCGATGCGCCCGAGCAGTTCGTCGCACAGCTCGCCGCGCTCACGGCCGCGAAAGCGGCGGACCTCCTGCTGGCTGCGGTCCGGCGCCACGCCGCAGCGGTGCTCGGCCATGAGACCGCGGAGGCGATCGGAGCCGAACTCACCTTCGGCGAGGCCGGTTTCGACTCGCTGACCGCCCTGGAACTGCGCAATCGGCTCGCCCGGGCGACCGGATTGCGGCTGCCCGCCGGGCTGCTCTTCGACCATCCCACCCCGCAGCGACTGGGCGACCATCTCCTCGGTCGGCTGAAGCCGCGGGAACCGCTGGCACAAGGACCGCATGAACCAGAGGCTCCGGACGCCGCCGAGCAGGTGCTCCGGGCGGGACCCGCGGAGCTGATCGCCCTCGCACCCCCCGAGGACGACACGTAAATCCACCGCTACTCATTCGGGAGGTCGGCAGAGCATGGACGTCTCCACCGAGCAGCTCGCCGGAGCGCTGCGCCGGACCCTGCTGGACAACACCCGTCTCCGCGCCGAGAACGCGCGCCTGAACACGGGCGGGGATCCGGTGGCGATCGTCGGCATGGCCTGTCGGCTTCCCGGCGACGTCGGTTCCCCGCACGAGCTGTGGAAACTGCTGGAGTCGGGGGCGGAGACGGTCGGCGACCCACCGGCCGACCGGGGCTGGGACCTGGAGGCGATCTTCCACCCCGATCCGGACCATCCCGGCACCAGCTACTGCCGGCACGGCAGCTTCCTCACGGACGCGGCCGGGTTCGACGCCGCCTTCTTCGGCATCAGTCCCCGCGAGGCGACCGCGATGGATCCGCAGCAGCGGATCCTGCTGGAGGTGGCCTGGGAGGCGCTGGAGGACGCCGGCATCGTCCCCGAGGCACTCCGCTCCACGTCCACCGGTGTCTTCGCCGGGATCACGCCCTGTGGCTACGGCGGCGACCCGCAGTACTTCCCGTACGAACTGGACCCGTACTCGGGCACCGGTGGGCTCCCCAGCGTCGCGTCCGGACGGATCGCCTACACACTGGGGTTGCGGGGCCCGGCAGTCAGCGTCGACACCGCGTGCTCCGCATCCCTCACCGCGATCCACGTCGCCCGCAGGGCACTGCTGAACGGCGACTGCACCCTGGCACTCGCGGGCGGAGTCTCCGTCCTTCCCGCCCCGACTCCCTTCCGGACCTTCTCCCGGCTGCGCGCACTGGCTCCCGACGGCCGATGCAAGGCGTTCTCCGCCGCCGCCGACGGGATGGGCATGGCCGAAGGCGCCGGCCTGGTCGTACTGGAGCGGCTGTCCGACGCACACCACCACGGGCACCGGGTGCTCGCGGTGATCCGCGGCTCGGCCCTCAACCAGGACGGCGCCTCCAACGGCCTGACCGCGCCCAACGGCCCCTCCCAGCAGAGCGTCATCCGGGCCGCGCTCGCCGACGCCGACCTCCAACCCGGGGAAATCGACGCGGTGGAGACACACGGCACCGGAACTCCGCTCGGTGATCCCATCGAGGCCGAGGCACTGCTGGCGACGTACGGGAGGGACCGCACCGGCACCCCTCTGCTGATCGGCTCCCTCAAGTCGCACATCGGCCACACCATGGCGGCCGCCGGGGTCGCCGGGGTGATCGCGACGGTGCTCGCGATCCGGCACGGCCGACTGCCCCGCAGCCTGCATCTGGACCGTCCTACCCCGCACGTCGACTGGTCCGCGGGGGGCGTCCGGCTGCTCACGGAGACACGCCCCTGGCCCGATGCCCAGGGCCGCCCACGGCGCGCCGGGGTCTCCTCCTTCGGGATCTCCGGCACCAACGCCCATCTGATCCTCGAACAGGCGCCACCGCCTCCGGACTCGGAGACCCCGCGTCCCGCTCCCTGCGGTCCACCGCTGTGGCTGCTCTCGGGTCGCACCCCGGCGGCCCTCCGCGACCAGGCCGCCCACCTCGCGAGCCATCTCGCGGCCCACCCCCTTCTCGCGCCTGACGCGGTCGCCCGCGCGCTGGCCACGACCCGGACGCACTTCCCCCACCGCGCCGCCGTCACCGGCCCGGCCGGCGAACTGGCCGCGACCCTGAACGCACTGGCGCAGGGGCGCCCGCACCCGGCCGTGAGCCGCGGAGACGTTCCCGCCGGCGGGCCCGGGAAGCTGGTGTGGGTGTTTCCGGGGCAGGGGTCGCAGTGGCTCGGGATGGGGCGGGAGCTGTATGAAACCGAGCCGGTCTTCCGCCACCACCTGGACGCCTGCGCCAAGGCCCTCTCCCCTTGGGTGACCTGGGACCTCCTCGCGGTACTGAGAGGTGACACCGGCGCCCCCGGGCTGGCGGAGCTGGGGGTGGTGCAGCCGGCCCTGTGGGCGGTGATGGTCTCCCTGGCCCGGCTGTGGGAGTCGTACGGCATCACCCCGGACGCGGTCGTCGGCCACTCCCAGGGCGAGATCGCCGCCGCCCACGTCGCCGGGGCCCTGACCCTGGACGACGCGGCCCTGATCGTCGCCTTGCGCTCACGGGCGGCCGCGACGCTGGCGGGCGAAGGCGACATGGCGTCTCTGGCGCTCGGGGAGGCCGACGCCCGGAGGCTCCTGACGCCCTGCGGGGGAAAGGTGTCGCTCGCCGCGGTGAACGGCCCGGGCGCGACCGTGATCTCCGGCGAGCTGCGGGCCCTGGAGGAGCTCGTCGGCCAGTGCCTCGAACGGGACACCCCCGCGCGCGTGCTGAGGATCGGCTTCCCCTCCCACGGCCCCGCGATGGACCGGGTACGGGGGGAGATCCTCACCGAGCTGGCGGTGGTGACCCCCCGTCCGACCGGCTACGCCTTCCACTCCAGCGTCGAAGGCTACGTCCACGACACCCCACTGGCCGGAGAGGAACTCACCGCCGGTTACTGGTGGAACAACATCCGCCGCACCGTCCGCTTCCAGGACTCGGCCCTGGCCCTGCTGGCCGGCGGACACACCACCTACCTCGAAGTCAGTCCCCACCCCACCCTCCTACCGGCCCTGGAAGCGACCCTTCAGGAAGCCGGAGGCCGGACGGTCGTCCTCGGCACACTCAGCCGGGGAGACGGGGGCCGTCCGGTCGCCACCCTGACGCAGTTGCATCTGCAGGGACACCTCGTCGACTGGCGACGGGTCTTCTCCGGTGACACCACCGAGCCGGTGGACCTGCCCCGCTATGCCTTTCAGCACCAGCGCTTCTGGCTCTCACCCGGCGGGCACGGGGCGACCGCCCGGGCGACCGCCGCGCCACAGCCCGCCGCGGTGCGGCCGATGGACCTCACCCGCGATCCGGAGGCGCTGCTGGAGACCGTACGCAGCCATATGGCCGACGCCCTCGGGCACCCCGGTGCCGAGGCGATCGACCCCGACACCCCCTTGGCCGCCCTGGGTTTCGACTCCGTGACCGCCGTCCAGCTGCGACGTCGGCTCGGCCTCACCACAGGCCTGGACCTCCCGGGCATCGTACTGCTGGACCATCCCACCGCGACGGCCCTCAGCGGGCATCTGCGCGCGCTCCTCACCGATCCGGGACAGCCCGAGGCCCGGGTACCCGCGTCCGGGAGACATCCGGGCGTGGCACCCCTCCCACCCGATTTCGGTGACGCACCGGCAACTGCCGCCGCACCGAACGTTCCGGTCCCTCAGGAGACCTCGGGCCCTGTCTCCGCCGCGCGCTCCGGTGTACTCACCCTTCTCGTCCGCACCGCCCTGGAACACGCCGAACCCCAGGCCGCCCTGGACCTGATCACCCGGGCGGGCCGCCTGCTGCCCGGCTTCTCGGCGCCCTGCCCCGAGGAGGCCCTGCCGCTGGTGAGCCTGGCGGAGAGTTCGAACCGTCCTGCTCTGATCTGTCTGCCCGCCCTGCTCGGCGGCGCGAGTCCGTTCCAGTACTCGCGTCTCGCCGCCGCCTTCCGCGGCTCCCGCGACGTACGGCTGCTGCCTCCGCCCGGCTATCGGCCCGGCGCACGCGTCCCGCGCACCGTCGCGGACTTCGCCCGTATCCAGGCGGATGTCTTACGTCCGTACGCGGGCGAGACCGTGTTGCTGGGGCACTCCTCCGGCGGCTGGGCCGCGTACGCCGTGGCCACGGAACTGTGCGCCGAAGGCACCCCGCCCGCGGGGATCGTCCTGCTCGACACACCGCCCCCGGAGCAGAGCGCCCCGAGCCAGACGGTGTCAGTACTGCGGCGCGTACTGGACCGTGACGACGACGCGTCCCTCGACGACCTCGGACTCATCGCGACCGGGGCCTATCTCGGGCTCTTCGCCGACTGGGCCCCGCAGCCGCTGTCCGTCCCCACGCTGCTGGTCCGGGCCGTCCACGCGCTCCCCGGCGCACACACACCGCTGGACACCTGGCTGATCCCCGGCGCCGTACACCACGCGGAAGCGGACCACTTCTCCCTGCTGCACCGGTACGCCGGTGACACGGCCTGCGTCATCGACCGCTGGCTGACCGCGACGGCTCCGACAACCGGTGAACCCGCCGGCACGACGGAAGGAACGGCACCATGACACTGCCGCTGGAAGGAAGGACCGCACTGGTCACGGGAGGGAGCCGGGGAATCGGCCGGGCCACCGTCCTGCACCTGGCCCGGGCCGGCGCGGACGTCGCCTTCACCTACCTCCACAGCACCGAACAAGCCTCGGACCTGGTCGACGAGGTCGAGAAGACCGGCCGCCGCGCCTGGGCCACCCGCGCCGACAGCGCCGATCCCGATGCCCTCCGGGCCGCTGTCACCGGTTCGGTCGGCGCACTCGGCAGGCTGGACATCCTCGTCAACAACGCCGGTATCGCCGAGGTCGGAGCCATCGGAGACATGACGCTGGAGGTCATCGACCGGGTGTTCGCCGTCAATCTCCGCGGCCCCTATCTCACCGTCCAGGCCGCCGTCCCCCATATGCGGGACGGGGGACGCATCATCACCATCGGCAGCATTCTGGCCGATCGGACCTACCTGCCGCCCTACACCGTCGTGTCGCTCTACAGCGCCGCCAAAGCCGGTCTCAAGGGCATGACCCACTCCCTGGCCCGCGAACTCGCTCCCGCCGGCATCACCATCAACCTGCTGACCGTCGGCCACATCAACACCGATATGAATCCCGGGGACGCCGAGTACTCCGACTTCATGCGTGGTCACATCGCGCTGGGCCACTACGGACAGCCCGCTGATATCGCCCACACCATCGTCCATCTCGCCGGTGACACCGGCGCCTACATCACCGGCACCTGCATCACGATCGACGGCGGATTCAACACCTGAGCGTCTCTCACGCGCCGCCGGGTGAGACCGGCCCGAACCATCCCGACGAAAGGACGACGAAATGACCAGCAGGACAGCGTTCCTCTTCCCCGGCCAAGGTTCCTACCTGCCCGGCGTCTTCGCCGGTATCGGCGACGATGCCGACCGAGTGGCGACCCTCGTCGCCGAGATCGACGCGGCCACCGAGGAGTTCCGGCTTCAGCCGGTCCGGCCACTTCTTTTCTCGCCGGATGCTCCAGGGGTGGTGGAGCTGCTCGAGTCCGATCACGAGCGGCTCGATGTGGCCATTCTGGCAACCTCCATCGCCCTGGCGGAGCTTTTGACGACCCGGCACGGGGTGAGTCCCGACCATGTCGCCGGGCACAGTCTCGGGGAGTTCGGCGCCCTGGCCGTCGCCGGTGTCTTCACCCCGGGTGACGCGGCCAGGGCGGTCTGCGAACGCCACGCCACCCTGCGCGAAGCACCGCCGCCCGCGGGCGGGATGCTGGCTGTGAACGCGGACACGGCACGCTCCGAGGAACTGATCGTCTCGGCCCGGGCCGAGACGTCGGCCGTGTCGGCGCAGAACTCCCCGAGCCAGACGGTGATCAGCGGCGCCGAAGCGGATCTGGTGAAGCTGCGGCAGCTGGCACGGGAGGCAGGTATCCGTACCTCCCGGCTGCACGTCCCCGGTCCCTTCCACGTCCCGCAGCTGGCCGACGCCAGTGCCCTGTACGCCACGGCCCTGCGGACCATACGGATGTCCGCGCCCCGCGAGCGCTTCTTCTACTCCCACGGCCTGGGCCGCTTCCTGACGGCGCGGGACGATGTCGTCGATCTGATGGTGAACGACATGACCCGGCCGGTGCGGTTCCACGACGCCGTGCGCGCGCTCGACGCGGAGGGCGTCACCACCTTCGTGGAATGCGGTGCGCTGGACGTCCTGACCCGGATCGTGTCCGGAACGCTGCCCGGCGCGGTGACCGTGGCGCCGCTCCGCGAGGCCGTGACGACACCGGATCTGTCCGCCCGGCCGGAGCCCGTACGCCCCTCGGCCGCGACCGGCGTCGCCGCGACCGCGGAGCGGGCACCGGCGGCCCCGGTCGACCCGAACGTGCTCGCGAGGGTACGTGCGGTGTGCGCAGAGGTCCTGGAGTATCCGCTGGAAGTCATCACCGACGACGCCGACTTCCAAGCCGATCTCGGCGTCGACTCCCTGGCGATGACAGAGTTGCAGGCCAACGCACTGCATCGGTTCGGCCTGAAGGACACTTTGCAGGACACGGACACGTACGACACGGTCTTCGGTCTGGCCGCGTACATCACAGGTCTGCTGAGCGAGGGCACCGGCACCGTTTCGGGGCAGCGGTGATCCGGTCATGATCTCCAGTGCTCAGGAGGGGGAGGGGCCGCGCGACGAACGGGTCGCCGTCGTCGGGATGGGTGTCGCCGTGCCGGGCGCCTGCGACCCGGAGGAGCTGTGGAAGCTGCTGTGCGGTGGGAGGCCCGTGTTCGAGGAGCCGTTGGACCGTTTCCGGCTGGAATCCTTCTGGTCAGCGGATCCGGCCGCCGAGGACCGCGGCTACGTCCGCACTTCGGGTTTTCTGCACGGCTTCCGACCGCACCCCGCGCTGGCCGGGGAGATCGCGGCCGGAACGATCTCGGCCGCCGCACAGAACCCGGTCTGGCTGCGGCACTGCCTGCTGCAGGCGCGGGCGACTGTAACCGCCCGCGGTACCGATGAGTACGCCTATTACGTCGGCACCAGCACCCTGGTCGGACAGCGCACCGACGAGGCGGTCCTGGCCGAGTGCGTCCCCCGGGCCGTGGCGGAGCGGTTGCACCGCGACGAGCCCGCCCTGAGGGCCGGGACCGAGGAACGACTGCGCGCCCTCCTGAGCCGCCACCACGGGTACGGCGCCGAAGAGCCGCGGGACACGCTGCCCGACCGGGTCGCACGGGCCGCGGCGGCAGGGCTGCTACCCGGCGACTGCGAGTTCTCCGTCGTCGACGCGGCCTGCTCGTCGTCGCTGTACGCGATCGGTCTCGGTGTGACGAGCCTGCTGGCCGGCGCCTGTGATATCGCCTACTGCGGCGGGGTGTCCGGGGTGACACCGCGTTACAACGTCACCTTCTCCAAACTGCACGGGCTGAGCCGCGGCGGGGACGTCCGCGCCTTCGACGACCACGCGGACGGAACACTGTTCTCCGACGGAGCGGGCGTCGTCGCCCTCAAGCGCCTGGACCGGGCCGTCGAGGACGGGGACCCGGTGTTCGGCGTCCTCGTGGGATTCGGCGGGTCCTCGGACGGCAGGGGCACGGCGATCTACGCCCCCAACCCCGCCGGTCAGCGCCGCTGTCTGGACCGCGCCCGGCAGGCATCGGGTCTGACGGCCGACGACGTCGACTGGGTGATCGCGCACGGGACGGGCACGGCCGTCGGCGACGCGGTGGAGCTCCGGACTCTGGCCGCCGCCACCGATCCGGGAAGCGTCTGGTGCGGATCCAACAAATCCCTGCTCGGTCACACCGGGTGGAGCTCCGGAGTGATCTCGGTCGTCCAGGCGCTCACAGCGCTGCGGCACGGCACGATACCGGCGCAGCGGCGCTTCAGCGGCCCCGGGCTCACCGCGCGGACCGGCGACCGGGTACGGATACCCACCGCCGACGTTCCGTGGCCCGCGGGCGATCGGCGCTCCAGGACCGCGGGCGTCTCCGCCTTCGGCTTCGGTGGCACCAACGCCCATCTGCTGATCAGCGACCGCGAGCCCGTGCGGACGGCCCCGCGCCCCGCCCGCACCGGGCCCGATCCGGTGGTCCTCCTCGCCTGGACCGCTCATCTGCCCGGCGACCCCGGTCCCGCGGCGACGGAGCGGCTGGTGCGCGAAGGCCGCCTCCCGGGGCCTCGTACCTTCGGCCGCTGCTATCCGGCGCCCCCGTTCCAGGATGTCCGCCTCCCTCCGCCCACCGTTCGGTCCACGGACGCGGGCCAGCTCATGGCCCTGCGCGTGGCGGGACTGTTCGCCGCCGAGCACGGGGAGCTGTGGGCGCCGATGCGGACGACCACCGGGGTCTTCGCGGCCGCCACCGGTCCGCCGCCGTCCTCCATGGACCACCTGGTGCGCTGTCATGCCACCGACGTGCACCGCATGCTCGACGAACCCGACCGCACGGCGTTCACCGACTGGCTCGCCGACCTGCGGTCCACGACCCCGGCGACCACCAAGGACACACTGCCGGGACTTCTGCCCAACATCATCCCGGCGCGTATCGCCCATCACTACGACCTGGGCGGCCCCACCATGCTGGTCGACACGGGCGCCACCAGCGGGCTCACCGCCGTGCACACCGCGGTCCGCCAGCTGGTCCACGGCGCTCTCGACATGGCGCTCGTCCTCGGTGTCAGCGCGACCGGCCGGCCCGACTACGCCCGCTTCATGGGCATCGAGGCCGAGCGGATCGCGGAGGGGGCGTTCCTCCTCGCGCTGAGCCGGGAGTCCGTCGCCCGCGAGCACGGCCTGACCCCGCTCGTCCGCCTCCGCACGGCCTGGACCAGCAGCCCTCAGGCGTCTGCGGATGCCGTCCTCGGCGGGCACGGTACGCCGGAGGAGACCTTCCTCGGCGCCGACGGCGTCCTCGCCGTCATCCGCGCCCTGCACTCCACCACGCCCGATGCCACCGTGGGACCCGCGGACGGCGAAGCGGGCCCGGTCATCACCCTCTCCCCCGCCGACGGCTCACCCGTCCAGCAGACAAGGACCAGCCGATGACCCACGTTCGCGACGCCGCGGCCACAGACGACCCGCAGGCCATCGCCGCCTGCGAGGTCCCGGCCGGCTACCGGGCCGCCGTCGTCCTCGCGGCGGACCACCAGGCACTCGCCGGGACCCCCGTCGACGGCCGGGACCCCCGCAAGACGGTCCACGTCCAGGAGGTCCCCACCCCCGAACCGGACCACGGCGAGGTGCTCATCGCCACCATGGCCAGCTCCATCAACTACAACACCGTGTGGTCGGCGCTCTTCGCACCCGTTCCCACCTTCCGGTTCCTGCGCACGCTCGGGCGTACCTCGCCCGAGGCAGCCCGTCACGACCAGCCCTACCACGTACTCGGCTCCGACCTGTCCGGAGTGGTGCTGCGCACCGGACCGGGCGTACGGGAGTGGAAGCCCGGCGACGAAGTCGTCGCGCACTGCCTGCAACCGGACCTGCAGACACCGGGCGGACACGACGACACCCTGCTCGACCCCGGCCAGCGGGTCTGGGGCTACGAGACGAACTTCGGCGGCCTCGCCGAACTCTCCCTGGTCAAGGCGAACCAGCTGATGCCGAAACCCGCCCATCTCACCTGGGAGGAGGCCGCCTCCCTGGGGGTGGCGCTCTCCACGGCCTACCGTCAGCTGGTGTCCCATCACGGGGCGGCGATGAAGCAGGGCGAGCGCGTCCTGGTCTGGGGCGCCGCCGGTGGTGTCGGCGCCTACGCCACCCAACTGGCCCTCAACGGCGGCGCCATTCCGATCTGTGTGGTGTCGTCGCAGGCCAAGGCCGAACTGTGCCGGCAGATGGGCGCGGAGCTCGTCATCGACCGCGCCGCGGAGGGCTTCTCCTTCTGGGAGGGGCGGGACCGCCCGCGGCTGAGCGAGTGGAGCCGCTTCCGCGGTGCCGTCCGCGCCCTGGCGGGCGACGACCCGGACATCGTCATCGAGCACCCCGGCAGGGACACCTTCGGCGTCAGCGTCATGATCGCCGCTCGTGGCGGAAAGGTGGTCACCTGCGCGTCGACCACCGGCTATCAGCACAGCTACGACAACCGCCATCTGTGGATGCACGTCAAGCGCATCATCGGTTCGCACATGGCGAACTACCGGGAGGCCTGGGCCGCCAACGAGCTCGCCGTACGGGGCAGCATCCACCCCGTGCTCTCGCGGGTCTACCCCCTCGACGGGGTGGGCGACGCCACTCACGCCGTGGCCGGGAACAGCCACCACGGCAAGGTGGGTGTGCTCTGCCTCGCCGAGCGCCCCGGCATGGGAGTACGCGACCCCGTCCTCAGGGCCCGCACACTCGACCGGATCAACCTGTTCCGGAAGGGGCAGCCGGAGTGATCGCATCCGAACGCCTGGATACCGTGGAGAGGTTCCTCGGCCCTCTCGTGGCCCGGCGGGGCTGCTGCGCCACGCCGGGCAGCGAGCACGAGACCGCCTCAACGCCAGCAGGGATCCTGATCGCCGCGACGGCTCTCGGTGTCGCCCGCAGGATCCGCGATCCGTGCATGGAGTACGCGAAGACGAAGTCGCTCAAGGGCGCTCCGCTCGTCGGGGACGCCGTGTTCGCCGGGCGGCTCGGCCGGTTCGAGACGCAGATCGAAGTGATGGCGAACCACTGCCTGGCGGCCGCGGGTGTCTATGACACGACCGCGGCCCGGCCACCCCTTCCGGAGCGGTGGAAGCACTGTCCGATCAGTCGCACCGGATCGTCGAATTACCAGGTCACCGCACCCGTCCGCGCGCCTTCAGCGGCCCCGGGGGCAGCTGGGGAGCGGGCAGCGGGTCGCCGTCGTAACCCTTCACCTCGCCGAAGCGGGTGCCTTCCATCCAGTCCCGGCGCGCCTGGACGATCTCCTCGTTGCTTCGTCCGATCCAGTTCCAGAACATGATCAGCTCTTCGTCGAAGGGCTCGCCGCCCAGCAGCATCAGACCCGCGTCGGACTCGGCGCGCAGCGGCAGCTCGGTCCGGCCGCAGCCGAGGTAGAGCATGGAGCCGGGGAGGACGGGGACGCCGTCGACGCGTGCCTCGCCGGACATCGACAGGACCGCGTACTCGAAGTCGGGGTCGAGGGGGAGACGGAGATCGGCGCCGCTTTCGAGGGCGAGGTCGGCGCCGACGATCGGGGTGTACGTGGTCCCGGGCGACACGGCGCCGTCGAGGGTGCCGAGGATCACCTTGGCGGTCAGTCCGGGCGCGGTGACCTCGGGCAGGTCGGGGTGGTGCTCGAATCGGGGTTCCACCTGGCGGTGGGCGTCGGGGAGCGCCACCCAGAGCTGGGCGCCGTGGAGGAAGCGGGCGTGCGGGCGGGGGCTCTCCTCGGAGTGGCTGATCGCCCGGCCGGAGGTCATCAGGCCCAGCTCACGAGGGCGGATGGTGGCGAGGCTGCCGGTGCTGTCGCGGTGCAGTACCTCACCGTCGTGCAGCCAGCTCACGGTCTGGAGGCCCATATGGGGGTGGGGCGGTACCTGCATACCGGGCTCGTCGGCGATGTCGTCGGGGCCGTAGTGGTCGACGAAGACCCAGGCGCCCACCATGCGGCGGCCCAGGTTGGGCAGCAGCCGCCGGACCTCGGTGGACTCGCCGAGCCTGACCTTGCGCGGGCTGAGGAGTTCGCGTACCGGCTCGGCGACGACGAAACCGCGGCCGCCGCAGACGGAGAGGGCGGCCTGGCGATCGAGATTGCTCATGGTTCCAACCTATTCCCCGCCGGGGCGCTACCGGCAGCCCCCACGCCTCGTGACCGGGCGGGGACGCCGCAGGGGACGCCGTACGGGGCCCGGTGGGGGCGGTCGAAGCCGCGCGGAATATTGGTTTCACCCCGGTGGTTGCAGGGGGTGACCGTAACGGAAGAAGGAGGGAAACCGGGTGAACGAGACGTACTACGAGTTCGGCACCGCCGCCGACAGGTGGGACCGTGCGCAGTTGTTCTTCGACAGCAAGGAGTACATGACGGCCGCCCGGATCCTGAGCGGGCTGGTCGAGGAGGCGCCGGAGCAGGTGGCGCCGCGGCTGCTGCTCGCCCGGTCGTACTACCACTCCGCCCGGCTCGGCCGGGCCGAGACCGAGCTGCGGGCCGTGCTGGAGCTGAACCCGGCCGAGTACTACGCACGGCTGATGCTGGGCCGCACGCTGGAGCGGCAGGGGCGGGCGGCCGAGGCCGCGCCGCATCTGCGGATGGCCGAGGCGATGGGCGGGTAGCCCGGAGCCCCGCGGAGTCGTGGAGAGCCGCAGGAGAGCCGTGGACGGCACAGACGCCGGCCGCGCCGTACCGCACCGCCGAACCCGCCGTCGAGCGGACCGCGTACGTCCTGGCCCGCCGGATCGCCGGGCGCGACCGGGCGGACCTGGTC